>CALJTZ010000513.1 GCA_937975655.1 uncultured Synechococcus sp.
GCGGCGGCAGACGATGTCGTGGAGCGCAGGCTGCTGTTGGAGCTGCTGGATGGATTGCCTCCAGCGGCACGGCTGCGGCTGGATGCCAATGGCGGATGGGACCGCGCCACCGCCAGCTGGTGGGCCGACCTGCTGGTGGAGGATTCGCGGTTGGATTGGCTGGAGCAGCCCCTGCCGCCCGCGGATCATGCGGGCCTAGAGGCCCTGGCGGCCTACCTGCCCGTCGCCCTGGATGAATCGCTGCGGGTCCGCCCAGAGTTGATGCTGCATGGCTGGAGTGGGTGGCAGGTGCGTCGCCCCGCCGTGGAGGGCGACCCCCGGCCCCTGTTGGCGGCCCTGGCGGCGGGAACCCCCCAGCTGATGGTGAGCACGGCCCTGGAAACGGGCATTGGCCGCCGGCTGGTGGCCCACCTGGCAGCCCTGCAGGCCCAGGGGCCCACCCCCACCGCTCCAGGTCTGGCCCCTGGCTGGCGGCCCCAGGGCGCTCTGTTCAGCCCTGATCCCCAGCAGGTGTGGGAGGCGGCGGCATGACCAGTCCGGTTCAGCTGCTCAGCAGCGAGGGCGATCCGGCCCTGCTGGCCCAGCAGCTTGGCGCCCACTGGGCCAGCGGCCACACCGTGGCCCTGGCCACGGCCCTGGAGCGCCAGATCCTGCAGGCGGCCCTGCCGTCTGAGCTCCCCGATGGCTGGGGGCCGGCGGTGGTGTTGGGCACGGGCGGCAGCTCGGGCCGCCGCCGCTGGTGTGTGCAGCCCCTGGCCCACCTGGAGGCCGCCGCTGACGCCACGGGGCAATGGCTGCTGGCGCTTGGGCTTGATCCCACGGCCGTGGAGCTGTTCAACCCTTTGCCCCTGCACCACATCAGTGGCCTGATGCCCCTCGTGCGGGCCCGGCGCTGGGGAGCTCCGCTGCGCTGGTTGGCCGCCGCCGCGATGCGTGATCCCGCCCGCCTGGCGGTTGAGCAGCCCCTGCCAGCTGGGCGCAGGGCCGTGCTCTCGCTCGTGCCCCTGCAGTTGCAGCGCCTGATCGAGCACCCTGCCGGCCTGGCCTGGCTGCGGGGCTTTGCCCTGATCTGGGTGGGCGGTGCGGGCCTGGCTCCAGGCCTGGCGGAGCAGGCTCGCCGCGAGGGCCTGCGGTTATCGCCCTGCTACGGCAGCACGGAAACCGGGGCCATGGTCTGCGCCCTGCCACCGGAGCGGTTTTTGGCTGGCGTGGCGGGGTGCGGGTCGCCCCTGCCCCATGGGGCCCTGCAGCTGGAACCCCACAGCGGCGCCCTGCAGATCCGCGCCAGCAGCCTGGCGGCAGGGTTTGTGGAGAAGGGCCAGTGGCGGCCCCTTCCCCTGGACCAGGGCTGGTGGACCAGCGGTGATCGGGCAGTGCTGCAGCCGGAGGGGGTGCAGCTGTTGGGGCGCCTGGATGGGGCGATCAACAGCGGCGGCGAGACGGTGTTCCCCGAGCAGGTGGAACAGCGCCTGAGGCAGCTTGCCCAGACAGACGGCCTGCCCCTGGAGGCGCTGTTGCTGGTGGGTTGCAGGGATGCCGTCTGGGGGGAGCGGCTGGTGGCGCTGGTGCGGCCAGGGGGGGAGAACCTGTGCGAACGCCTGGCAGCACTGGCCCGTGAGCTGCCGCCCAGCCAGCGGCCCCAGCGCTGGTTGTGTTGTCCGGATCTGGCCCCCACGGCCCTGGGCAAGTGGGAGCGTGCCCGCTGGAGCGCCTGGGCGGCGCCGCTTAGAGCGGCCGAACCCCAGCCGTGAGGCTGGAGGCCTCCAGCCAGCGGTTGATGCTCTCGGGCAGTGGACAGCGCTGGCGGCTGCCGCTGCTGATGGCGAGATGGCGGGTCAGGCCTGTGGCCACGGCGGTACCGTTGCTGCTGAAGCTGTAGCGCAGTTCGAAACAGCTGGCGTCCAGGCGCTGGGGGTCGAGGGCGATGGCGAGGGGATCGCCGCACACCAGCGGTCTGCGGAAGTCTGCGCTGCAGTGCACGATCGGCAGCGCCACCTCCTGGCTCTGGCCAGGGGTGGGAAAGAGGCTGGTGGGAGGGATGCCGAAGCGCTCCAGGCTTTCCTCATAGGCCTCATGGCACCACTGCAGCAGCCGCGCGAAGTGCATCACGCCGGCGGCATCGGTGTCACCGAAGCGCACGGTGCGGCAGAGCAGCAGCCAGTCGTCTGAGTGCATGGATTTATGGCCGATTTGGCACGCCGCTGGCACGATGGGCAGCATCTTGCATCATTTTGATGGCTGCCTCCCTGGCCTACGAAGAACCCGCGCTCAACAAGGCATGGGAGGCATTTGTTGCCAATCTGCCCACGATTCTATTGATATGGGTTGCCACTGCCGTGGCGAGTGGTCTTGGCTTTGCACTCTCTAGCGCCATCACCTTGCTCGGGTTGGGGGTTGCCGGCTCAGGTGGCAATGCTGTGGAGGCTGCCTCCAACCTGGGGTACTTAGTTTCCTTTCCTTTCTCGATTCTTTCTAGCTTTGTGGGCGTGCTGATGGTGGCCGTGCCAGCAATATTTTACGACGGTGGTGAGGTTGTCCCTGTGAAGGTGGCTTTCACGACCTTGATGAAGCGACCCTTGCGGTATTTGCTCGCCGGCATCCTTTTCTCCTTGGTCACGACTGTCGGATTGTTTTTCTGCATCCTTCCTGGCATTGCAATCGCTCTCGTGATGCCGGTGTATGTGAACAGAATCTTTCTGACTGACCAAGGTATTGCCGATGCATTTGCGGCTTCGTTTCAGGCGGTGTATCGCGCTCCGAACTCCATCAGCTTCGTGGTGCTTGAACTTGTCACTTGGTTGGTCGTGGTGCTCGTTTCGGTGTGTACCTGCGGTCTGGGTGCGCTGGTTGCGGTACCTGTCAGTGCCTTTTACATCCAGAATGCCGCCTATCACAAGGGAATCATCTCTTAGTGCTACCCCGCCCTGGTTCACCCCATGGGGAAGCCAAGGGTATGGTGATGGCCGCTGCCGAACGTCAGCCAGAGTCGTAGCAGCCAATAGATCAGCAAGGTAATGGCCCCCCAGCCGATGGGCCACCCCGGCAAGGGGTAGGGCACCAGTCGCCTTTGCTGCAGGGCTTGGAAGCTCCACCAAAGCAGCGTGGCTGCGACCACTGGACCGAAGGCATGGAGCCGGAGCGAGTCCGCGAAATTCCCGTTCAGTGCTGCCGCCGTGGCCCGCGTGAGGAAACACGTGGGGCAGGGCACCCCCGTGAGCGCACGAAGCGGGCAGGTCAGTCCCGGTAAGGCCGGGTGGCCCCCTTTGAGCCATAGATAGCCAGTGAGTGCTCCAGGCAGCAGAAAACCGCTGTTCCGGATGTGGCGCAGAAAGCGGTTCAGAGCCTCAAGGATGCGTGGAGCAGATCAGCGATCCACTGAGCCCATGATCACGTCGATCGAGCCGAGGATGGCCATGATGTCGGCCACCTTGGCCCCCTTAAGAATGTGGGGCAGGATCTGCAGATTGTTGAAATCGGCGGCGCGGATCTTGAAGCGCCAGGGGGTCACGTCGTCGTTGCCCTGGATGAACACGCCGATCTCGCCCTTGCCGGATTCAAGCCGCGTATAGAGCTCGCCACTGGGAATCTTGAAGGTGGGGGCCACCTTTTTGGCCACGATCTGATAATCGAAGCCGGCGAATTCACTCCCCTTGCCTTCGGCCATCCGACGGGCTTCGAGGTTTTCGGTGGGGCCTCCGGGAATCATGGCGCAGGCCTGGCGCAGGATCTTCAGCGATTCACGCATCTCTTGAATGCGCACCTGGTAGCGGGCGTAGCAGTCGCCCTCGGTGCGCCAGGCCACGTCCCAGTCGAAGTCGTCGTAACACTCATAGTGATCCACCTTGCGCAGGTCCCAGGGCACGCCGGAGGCGCGCAGCATCGGGCCCGACAGGCTCCAGTTGATCGCCATGTCGCGGCTGATCACGCCCAGCCCTTCGATCCGCCGCCGGAAGATCGGGTTGTTGGTGATCAGTTTTTCGTATTCATCGATCTTGGGGCCAAACCAGTCACAGAAGTCCAGGCACTTCTCCAGCCAGCCGTAGGGAAGGTCGGCGGCCACCCCGCCGATGCGG
>CALJTZ010000514.1 GCA_937975655.1 uncultured Synechococcus sp.
CGTGCGGGTGCTGATGCCCGCCCCGTTCGCCGATGCCACGGCGGAGCTGGTGCTGCAGTTCAACCGTGAGCACCGGGATTTGGCCATCGCGGTGACCCGCGGGCCCCTGGAAACCGAAGCCCTGTCCGACCTCGCCATCAGCAGCCTGTTGCTGGGGGATGCCCCCTTCGATCTGCTGCTGATGGACGTGACCTGGACGCCCAAATACGTGGCGGCAGGGTGGCTGGAGCCCCTCGAGCCCCTGCTCGGCCAGGACGCCCTCCGTGGCATGGCCCCCGGCGCCCAGCTGGGCAATGCCTTTGACGGCCATCTCTGGCGCCTGCCGCTGCTGGCCGACATGGGCCTGCTCTACTGGCGCACCGATCTGATGGCCGCGCCGCCGCGCACCACCACGGAGCTGGAGAGCATCGCCCGCAGCCTGCAGCGCCGGGGTGCCGTGGGCTGGGGCTATGTGTGGCAAGGGCGCCAGTACGAGGGGCTCAGCTGCGTGTTCCTGGAGGTGCTGCGGGGCTTTGGCGGCCAGTGGCTGGAGGCACCCCCAGGCCAGGCCCCACAGCCGCAGTTGGCGGGATCCGCAGCCATTGCGGCCGCCGATTGGCTGAGCGGGCTGGTGCGCCAGGGCATCACCCCCGCAGCAGTGGCGAATGTGTCCGAGTCGGAAGCTCTGCAGATCTTTGGAGCCGGAGAGGCGGCCTTCCTGCGCAACTGGCCCTATGCCTGGCGCGAACTCAACAAGCCCGGCAGCGCCGTGGCCGGCCGCGTGGGGGTCACCACCATGGTGGCGGCGTCGGGCCACCGGGCTGCAGCCACCCAGGGCAGCTGGGGGTTCTCCCTGCTGAAGGGCAGCCGCGAGCCACGCCGGGCTGCCGAGGTACTGCGCTGGTTCACCAGCCAGCCGGTGGGCCGTGAGCTGGCGATCCGCTACGGCTACACCCCGATCTGGACTTCCCTGCTGGAGGATCCGAGCCTCGAGCAGGCCCTGCCCATGCTGCCCGTGTTGCGCGAGGGCCTCGAGCATGCCGAACTGCGCCCCCTCACGCCCCTCTACGCCCAATTGAGCGACAGCCTGCAGCGCCAGCTCTCGGCCCTGATCACGGGTGAACAACCCGCGGCGGAGGCGATGGCCCAGGCGCAACGCCAGAGTGAACTGGTCCTGCAGGCGGCTGGGGAACGGCCATGACGCTGTTGCTCCTTGCTCCGGCGCTGCTTTTGGTGGCGATGGTGTTCCTGTGGCCCCTAGTGCGCTACGCCTGGCTGAGCGGCCATGCGGCCTCGGTGCTCACGGGCTTGGTGGCGGTGCCCAACGGCGGTGCCAACTGGCAGCGGCTGCTCAGTGATGGCCGCTTCTGGCAGGACACGGGTCAGACCCTGCGCTTTGCCGGCGCCTCCCTGGGCCTGGAGTTGCTGCTGGGGTTGGCCCTGGCCCTGCTGCTGAACCAGCCGATGCGGCGGCGCGGGGCCGTGCGGGCGGCGGTGCTGCTGCCCTGGGCCCTGCCCACCACGGTGATGGCGTTGGGCTGGCGCTGGCTGCTCAACGACCCCTACGGACCGGTGAACGGCTGGATCCAGTGGCTGGGGGGCCGCTCTTACGGCTTCCTCTCCACGCCCACCACCACCTGGCTGTTCACGGTGCTGGCGGACGTGTGGAAAACCACCCCATTCGTGGCCCTGCTGTTGCTGGCGGGTCTGCAGGGCATCCCGCCGGAGCTGGAGGAGGCCCTGGTGCTGGAGGGGGCCGGGCCCTGGCAACGCCTGCGGCGCCTCACCCTGCCCCTGCTCGCCCCCTACCTACTGCTGGCGGCCCTGTTCCGCCTGGCCCAGGCCCTGGGGGTGTTCGATCTGATCCAGGTCATGACCGGGGGCGGGCCCGCCAGCAGCACCGAGAGCCTCGGCCTCTACGCCTATCTCAATGGCATGCGGTTTCTCGATTTCGGCTACAGCGCCACCGTGATGCTGGGCATGTTCCTGCTGGTACTGGCCCTTAGTGCTGGGGTGCTGCTGCTGCAACGCAGCTGGCTGGGGCGGCTGCGATGAACACTGCGATGAAAGGGCCCGGTCCACGCCTGCTGCTGCTTGGAGTGCTGCTCTGGAGCCTGTTGCCGCTGCTCTGGCAGCTGATCACCTCCCTGCGCACCCCAGAGGCCCTGGTGCTGCACTCCCCCGCCGGCTGGCTGAGCGGCTGGACCCTGGCCAACTACCGGCAGGTGTTGCTGGGGCAGCCGCCCTTCTGGCGTTATCTGCTGAACAGCGCCCTGGTGGGGGCGGCCAGCACCGGCCTCACCCTGGCCCTGGCCATCCCGGCGGCCTACGGCCTGCAGCAGCAGCAACGCCAGCTGCAGCGGTTGATCACCCTGGCGCTGCTGGGGGCGGCGATGTTTCCCTACGTGCTGCTGTTCCTGGCCCTGCTGGAGCTAGCCCGGCAGCTGGGTTGGGGCAACCAGCTCTTGGCCCTGGCGGTGCCCTATGCGGGGTTGTCCCTACCGCTGGCGATTCTGCTGCTGAAGGCCGCCTATGCCGCCATCCCGCCCGAACTGGAGGATGCCGCCCGCCTGGAGGGATTGAACCTGTGGCAGCGCCTGGGGCGGGTGCTGCTGCCTCTGCTGGCTCCCACCATGGCCAGCACGGCGATCCTGGTGTTTCTGTTCAGCTGGAACGAGTACCCGATTGCACTCACCTGGATCAGTAAGGCCGAGTTGCTCACCCTGCCCACGGCCATGGCCCGCATCGCCGGCTCCTCGGTGTATGCGGTGCCCTACGGGGCGTACGCCGCTGCCACGGTGCTCGGCAGCCTGCCCTTGCTGCTCCTGGTGCTGCTGTTCCAGCGACAAATCGTGAGCGGACTCACCCAGGGGGCGGTGAAGGGATGACCAGCGCGAGATCAACCACCCCCAGCAGAGGCCTGGAGCTGCAGCAACTCAGCCGCCGCCTCGGGGATCGCGTGCTGCTCGATCAGCTGTCCCTAGAGGTGCCACGCGGCGAAGTGCTCGCCCTGCTGGGCCCCAGTGGCTGCGGCAAAACCACCACC
>CALJTZ010000515.1 GCA_937975655.1 uncultured Synechococcus sp.
CTTTCCCTACACGACGCTCTTCCGATCTGCGGGATACCCCGGGCACCATGTTCCGCCTGGGGGTGGCGGGGCCCCAGGGTTGCACGCCGCTGCACAGCAACAGCTTTGAGCCCGATGAAGGCTGCCTGGCGGTGGGGATCCAGGTGCTGAGCCTCAGCCTGCTGCGCTGGATGCAGGCCCGGGGGGCGCAGGCGTGAGTGGCACCCGCCAGTTCAGCCGTGATCTGCTGGCGCTCTCCTCGCCCCTGCTGGTGCTGGTGGGCCTGGTGGGGCTGCTGATGCGCCAGGGTTCAGACCGGCTGCAGGCCCTGCCGGCCCTGGGCATCGGCGTGGGCCTGCTGGTGCAGAGTGCCTGGAGCTGGCGCCGGCGGCGCAAGGCGCTGCTTTCGGCCCTGCGGGAGGCCACGTCTGAGCCCTGCCCAGCGCCTCCACCCGAGCCCTGACCTGATGGATCTGGACCAACTCCGCGAGGCAATCGTGTCCGGCGATCCCAGCCGGGCGATGCCGGCCCTGGCGGCGTTGCGGGAGGCGTCGGTGGAGCAGGCCGTGCCGCTGTTGCTGCTGGGCCTGGAGCAGAGCACCTTCATGGTGCGCTCGCTCAGCTGCGCCGGCCTGGGCATGAAGCGCAATGAAGCCGGTTGGCTGGCCCTGGTGCAGGCTCTCGAGCACGACGAGGACGCCAACGTGCGGGCCGAGGCGGCCAATGCGCTGGTGAGTCATTCGCTGCAGCGGGCCTGGCCGCTGCTGCTGCCTGCATTTCAGCGCGACAGCCAGTGGCTGCTGCGCTGCAGCATTCTTTCGGCCGTGGCGGAGCATCCCGAGATCCCCCCTGAGGACCTGCTCCAGCTGGCCCGCCTGGCCATCGCCGATGCCGACGGCACCGTGCGGGTGGGCGGTGCCGAGATCCTCGGGCGCCTGGTGCATGAGGGAGGAGATCAGCCCGTGGCCCAGCAGGCCCGCGCCGAGCTGGTGGCGCTCCAGCAGGACGGCGACCATCGCGTGGTGGCGGCGGCCCTGAATGGCTTGCAGGCCTGAGGGACGGACCGCTTGGAGCCCTTACCCTTTGGCCATGGCTTCAGATGATGTCCGCTGGCAGCAACGCTTCGCCAATTACCAGCGGGCGCTCCACAACCTGGCTGGAGCGGTGCAGCTCAGCGCTGAACGCCCGTTGAGTGATCTGGAGCGGCAGGGGCTGATCCAGGCCTTTGAGTTCACCCACGAACTGGCCTGGAAAACCCTCAA
Source organism: uncultured Synechococcus sp. (assembly GCA_937975655.1). Classification (GTDB taxonomy): domain Bacteria; phylum Cyanobacteriota; class Cyanobacteriia; order PCC-6307; family Cyanobiaceae; genus Vulcanococcus. Next base: position 1,242 of record CALJTZ010000515.1, read on the forward strand.
GGACTTTCTGCAGGCTCAAGGGGTGAGCGGCCTCTATGGCTCCAAGGACACCACCCGTGAAGCCTTCAGCCAGGGCCTGATCGCCGATGGTGAGCTCTGGATGGAGATGATCCGCCACCGCAACCTCAGCACCCACACCTACCACGAGGCCACGGTGAACGAGATCGTCTCTGCCGCGTCCGTGCGCTATTTGCCGGCCTTTCAGGTGCTGGCCAGGCAGCTGGGTGAACTGAGCGACCCATGACGGTGCCCCCGTCTCTCCCGGCTGCAGCAGCGGCAGCCCTTCAGCGGGTCTTGGCGGGCCACCCTGAGGTTGAGGGGACCATGGGCCAGGTTAAAGAGGGTGTGTTCTTAATTGAGAAGCTCGGCGATGTAAGCGTTTTGCCGTTCTCGGCCGAAGAGAAGATTGCATTTGTTACGCAAACAACACTCTCAGTAGATGAGACGAAAGAAATTGTTGAAGCGTTAACCCAAAAGTTCCCCAATATTGTTCAGCCTCGTAAACAAGATATTTGTTATGCCACTCAGAATCGTCAAGATGCTGTGAAATTTATGGCCCCTCAAGTTGAGGTGGTTATTGTGGTGGGAA
>CALJTZ010000516.1 GCA_937975655.1 uncultured Synechococcus sp.
TACGCCGCCAGCACTTTCTGTTGCTGGTGCCACTGCTGGAGTGCGGCAGGAACATCGTGGAACAGGGGCGCCACGATGTCGCCCTGGCTGTAGCCGGCCTCCCAGATGCGGCCCTGCAGGTCCTTGAGGGGGGTGAGTTTTACGTCGTGGTCGATCAGCCACTTCAGGTAGGGCACCACATCTGTTTTCAGGCCCTGGCCGAGCCGCAGGGCCTGTGCTTCTGGGTGGGTGTCGCTAGCCCAGGCCCGATCCACGGCTTGAAGCAGATCCTGCAGCTCGGGATCCTGGGCATGCACCTCGCAGTAGCTGGACAGGCGCGCCCTGGCGTAGGGGAACAGCACTTCGGCCACAAAGCTCACCGGGCAGGTGGTGCCTTCGATGTCCAGCAGCAGGTGGGTGATCTCGGGGGCTAGAGGCGTCATCGTGCAGCTCCCTGGAGCACGGCCTCCAGCAGCAGCTCGCGCCAGCGCTGCTCCAGCAGAAACTCCAGGATCTCCAGGTGCCGCATGGCGGTGTCGAGATCGCGGCCCCAGGCATAGAGGCCATGGCCTGCGATCAGCAACCCCTGGGGCGCATCGCGAAGGAGGGGCCTCGCCTTGGCCGACAGCCGGGGCAGATCTTGATCATTGGCCAGCACGGGAATGCGAGCCTCCGTGGCGTGGGTGGTGAAGCCCTCCAGCCCCTTCAACATCTCCAGATCGGCCAGAACGAGTTCCCCCGCGCCGGGGTCGCTGCTGTTGGCGCGGCTGCGGATCACCCAGTTCGACAGCAGGGTGCCGGCCTGGGAGTGGGTGTGGAGCACCGCCCCGGCGCCGCAACTGGTGATGATTTCCAGGTGAAGGGCCGTTTCAGCGCTGGCTTTGCCAGTGCCAGCGATCACCTGGCCCCGCTGGTCCACGCTGATCAGCTTGGCCGGTGTCACCCGACCCTTGTGCACTCCGCTCGGGGCCATCAGCAGGTGCAGGGGATCCCGTTCCACCACACAACTGAAATTGCCGCCGGTGCCGTCGCACCAGCCACGGCGATGGATCTCCGCCATGGCGGCCGTGAGGCTAGGGGCCAGGGCCTCGGTCACAGGCGGGCGCGTGTCTGAGGGCATTGTGGGATGCGGCGGTGCGCTACCTGGAACGCCGGGGCAGCGAGGGTTGTTCAGCTCTGGCAGCTAGGGCACCAGTGGCTGCTGCGCCCGCCGAGCTTGTCGCGGCGGATGGGGGTGTCGCACTGCCGGCACGGTTCACCCCCCCGGCGATACACCCAGGCCGCGTTGCCGTAGTTGCCGTTGGTGCCGGTGAGGTCGCGAAAGTCGCTGAAGGTGGTGCCGCCCACGCCGATGCTGGTTTCCAGCACCTCCACCAGCGCAGCGTGCAGCTTCTCCAGCTTTGGGCGCCCCACCCGGCCACTGGGGGTATGCGGGGCAATGCCGCTCATGAACAGCGACTCATCGGCATAGATGTTGCCCACCCCAGCCACCAGGGCCTGATCCAGCAGGGCGTTCTTGATGGGGCGGGTGGATCCAGCCAATTTGGCTTTCAGATAGCTGGGATTGAAGGCGTCGCTGAAGGGTTCTGGGCCGAGCTTCTTGAGCCCGGTGATCACGGATTCCAGGGGGGCACCGGGGGGCACCCACCACATCTCGCCGAAGCTGCGGGTGTCCACGAAGCGCAGCTCCTGGCCATTGCGATCCCAGATCTGAACGCGGGTATGGGAGCAGGGTGGCTGCGCATCCGTCATCCAGAGGAACTGGCCGGTCATGCGCAGGTGCACGCCCCAATGGCCCGCGTCTTGGCCCTGTTGGCTCAGCTCCGCTAACAGGTACTTGCCGCGTCGTTTCCAGGCCTCCACGCGGCAGCCCTCCAGGGCCGCGCAGAACAGCACGGGCTCTGGGGGCGCAGCAATGGCCCTGGCCCGCCGCACCTCCACCCGAGCGATCTCGAAGCCCACCACCTGGCGTTCCAGGCCGCGGCGAACGGTTTCAACCTCGGGCAGTTCGGGCAAGGGTTGGCCAGTGGCGCGGGAATGGTCGCCAGGCTGCCATGCAGCCCATGGGCCCTCTGTACAGAGATCCCCGGCCTGGAGTCCAGGCCGGGGATGCGGACTTACCTGCGGTGATTTCAGACGTGCCTGTGGGATCAGGCCTTGTCGAGCTCGCTCTCGGCGAAGTTGTTGGTGTTGATGCCGCCTTCAGAACCACTGAAGCCGTTGTAGTTCACCTTCTCGAAGCGCACCACCACGGGGTAGCGGATACCGGAGGTGTCGATCGAAGCGACGGTGCCGACTTCGTTGAACCAGTAGGACTCAGGACGCTTGATGCGCACCTTGTCGCCGCGGGAGATGGCCATCGCTGCGCTGATGAGGTGTGGCTGTCAGACGGAATGTACCCGGCTTGGGCGGGTCTATCGGCTGGCCGTCACGAAACGTGGCACCATCGACCTCCCTGTTCACGAGCTCCCATGCCCGAGGCCCCGGCCCTCAGCCTCGAGTTGCCTGATCCCGAGAGCGACACCATCAGCTCGATGGAGTTTCTCGCCCGCATTGAGGAGGCCTGGGCGGTGTGTGACCGCTTCGATCTCCAGACCGAGATCTGGCGGGGTCGCATCCTCAAGGCCGTGCGCGATCGGGAACGTCGTGGCGGCGAGGGGCGGGGCGGTGGTTTCCTGCAGTGGCTGCGGGAGCAGGAGATCAGCAAAACCCGCGCCTATGCCCTGATTCAGCTGGCGGAATCCGCCGACACCATGCTGGGCGAGGGGGTGCTCGAGCAGAGCAGCGTGAACAACTTCTCCAAGCGGGCCTTTATGGAAACGGCCCAGGCCGACCCCGAAGTGCAGTTGATGATCGGCGAAGCCGCCAACGAGGGCCAGCAGATCACCCGCAAGCAGGTGCGCCAGCTCACCGATGAATTCACGGCCGCCACCAGCCCGCTGCTGCCGGAGGAGATCCGCCAGCGTACGGCCGAGAACCTGCTGCCCCCGCGGGCTGTGGCTCCCCTGGTGAAGGAGCTGGCCAAGCTGCCGGAGGATCAGCAGAACGACCTGCGCAACGTGCTTCGCGAGGAGCCGGAGCTGGAGCGGGTGAAGGACGTGACCAGCACGGCCCGCTGGCTCAGCAAGGCCGCTGAAGCTGGCCTGGCGGTGCGGGCCTTTCAGCAGG
>CALJTZ010000517.1 GCA_937975655.1 uncultured Synechococcus sp.
AACCTGGTGAACACCTGGGCGATGTTGATCATCCCGGCGGCCACGCTTGATGCCTTCGGGCGGTTCGTGGGCAACCGGCGCCAGAGCACCTTGCTGTTGGCCCTGGTGTTCGGGTTGCTGGTGCTCGGCTCCGCGGTGTCCATGGCCGCCGAACAGGCCGGAAACCCGTTGCTGTCCAGCTGGATCAGCGGCGGCAACCTGCAGGGCAAGGAACTGCGCTTGGGGCCTGCACTCACTGGCTTCTGGTCCGTGGTGGGCACCGGCACGATGACCGGCGCCGTGAACGGCTCCATCGATGCGGCGATGCCGCTCACCATCCTCACGACCCTGTTCAACCTCTTGCTGCAGGTGGTGTTCGGCGGCCAGGGCACTGGCGCGGCCTATCTGCTGGTGTTTGCCCTGCTGGCGGTGTTCCTCACCGGCCTAATGGTGGGCCGCACGCCGGAATTCCTGGGCCGCAAGGTGGAGAAGCCCCAGGTGGTGTGGGCCAGCCTGATCCTGCTGATCCACCCGCTGTTCGTGTTGATTCCTGCCGCCCTCACCCTGGCGGGCGGAGCCTCGCTGGCGGGCATCAGCAACCCCGGCTCCCATGGCATCAGCCAGGTGGTGTACGAGTACGCCTCAGCCGCCGCCAACAACGGCAGCGGCCTGGAGGGCCTCAGCGATGGCACTCCCTGGTGGAACCTCACCACCAGCCTCAGCCTTCTCGGTGGCCGCTACCTGCCGATCGCCGCTCTGCTGGCGCTGGCCGATGGCTTCCGCCGCAAACCGGCCCTTGAACCCAGCCCCGGCACCCTGCGCACAGACACCGCCCTGTTCACCGGCATCACGGCCGTGGTGCTGGTGATCCTGGGCGCCCTCACCTTCTTCCCGGTGCTGGCCCTCGGGCCCATCGCGGAAGCGCTCACCCTGGCCTCCTGACATGCCCACTTCAACGCGTGTGCTGTTTCCCCGCATGCCGCGGGGGCCCCGCCAAGAGCGCCGTTATCTCGAACGCCCGCGTCAGCAAGGACTGGTGCGGCGCGCCGTGCTGGAGGCGTTTCGCAAGCTCGACCCGCGCCAGGCGGTGGGCAACCCGGTGATGTTTGTGGTGTGGTGCGGCACAGCCCTGTGCCTGGCGCTCACCCTCGAGCCACGACTGCTGGATGCGCAGGCGGGCGCGGAAGAGCGGAGCTTCAACGCCCTGATCAGCCTCACGCTCCTGGCCACGTTGCTGTTTGCCAACTTCGCCGAGGCGCTGGCGGAAGGCCGAGGCAAAGCCCAGGCGGATGCCCTGCGCCGCACCCAGGCGCGCACCCAGGCGCGGCGTCAACTCGCCGATGGCTCCATCGAACTGGTGGATTCCTCGGATCTGCGCCGCGGCGATCTGGTGCTGGTGCAGGGAGGCGATGTCATCCCTGCCGACGGCGAGGTGATTGCCGGGGTGGCGTCCGTGGATGAATCGGCGATCACCGGCGAATCGGCTCCTGTCCTGAAGGAAGCCGGCTCCGATGTGGCAGGGTCCGTCACTGGCGGCACGCGGATCCTGTCCGATCAGCTCACCCTGAGGATCACAGCAGATCCCGGCAAGGGCTTCATCGATCGGATGATCGCGCTGGTGGAAGGGGCGGAACGCAGCAAAACCCCCAACGAGATCGCCCTCACCGTGCTGCTGGCGGTGCTGACCCAGGTGTTCCTGATCGCCGTGGCCACCCTGTCGCCGGTGGCGGGATTCCTCCAAAAGGCGCCATCGGTGGTGACCCTGGTGGCGCTGCTGGTGGCCCTGATTCCCACCACGATCGGAGGCCTGCTCAGTGCCATCGGCATCGCCGGTATGGACCGGGTGGCCCAGTTCAACGTGATCGCCACCTCGGGCCGAGCCGTGGAAGCCTGCGGCGATGTGAACACCCTGGTACTCGATAAGACCGGCACGATCACCCTGGGGAACCGGCTGGCGGAGGAGTTTCTGCCGGTGGGCGGCCACAACGTGGCGGAGCTGGCCGAGGTGGCCTTGGGGGCCAGTTGCTTCGATCAGACGCCGGAAGGGCGCTCGATCGTGCGCCTGGCCGAGAAGCTCGGCGCCGCCCTGCCCTTTGCGGCTGCCGATGCCAGTGGCATCGATTTTTCAGCCCGCACCCGCATGAGCGGTTCCGACACCCCCGATGGCAGCGAGTTCCGCAAAGGGGCCGTGGATGCGATCAAGGGGTTTGTGCGCTCCCGCGGCGGCCCAGTACCCGATCAGCTGGACCAGTGCTTTGAGCAGGTGTCGCGGTTGGGGGGAACACCCCTGGCGGTGTGCCGCAGCGCCGAGGTGTTCGGTGTGATCTATCTCAAGGACATCATCAAGCCGGGCATTCGCGAGCGCTTTGATCAGCTGCGGCGCATGGGCATCCGCACGGTGATGCTCACCGGCGACAACCCGATCACCGCCGGCGTGATCGCCCGCGAAGCCGGGGTGGATGACTTCATCGCTGAGGCCACTCCAGAAGACAAGATCGCCGTGATTCAGCAGGAGCAGAAGCTCGGCAAGTTGGTGGCGATGACCGGCGACGGCTCCAACGACGCGCCGGCTCTGGCCCAGGCCAACGTGGGCGTGGCGATGAATTCCGGCACCCAGACCGCCAAGGAAGCCGCCAACATGGTGGACCTCGACAGCGATCCCACCAAGCTGATCGACATCGTGACGATCGGCAAACAGCTGCTGATTACCCGCGGCGCGCTCACCACCTTCTCGATCGCCAACGACATCGCCAAGTACTTCGCGATCCTGCCGGCTCTGTTCGCCGGAGTAGGACTGGAAGCCCTGAATGTGATGCGGCTGGCCTCACCCCAATCGGCGATTCTCTCGGCGATGGTGTTCAACGCGCTGATCATTCCGGCCTTGGTACCCCTGGCCTTGAAGGGCGTGAAATTCCGGCCGCTCAGCGCCGAGCAGCTGTTGCGCCGCAATCTTCTCGTATACGGCGCCGGCGGGGTTGTAGCTCCGTTCGTGGGCATCAAATTGATCGATCTGGCGATCGGTGCGCTCCGTTTGATCTGAGGACCTGAGATGAGACGTTTTCTGCACATGCGTTTCTGGCTGCCGTTGCTGCTCGTAGCCGGCACCCTGCTGCTCGCTCCGCTGTTTCGCAACAGCCAGCCACCCCTGCAAAGCCACAGCCTGGCCCTGCTGCTGTGCGGCACCACTGCCCTCTCGGTCTACCTGTTTGCCGTGATCGCCCAACCGGAGAAGTTCTGATGTCCTTCAGTGCCCAACTGCTGCGGGGCGTGCGCGTCACGCTCATCCTCTGGCTACTCACCGTGGTGGTGATCACCCTGCCGATGCTCGGCCTGGCCAGATTGGTGGCCCCCGATGCGGCCGATGGCAGCCTGCTGCGGCGCGGCGATCAGGTGGTGGGTGCCAGCCTGATCGGCCAGAGCTTCCGCTCAGCGCGCTACCTGCAGGGCCGCCCCGCCGGTGCTCGCAACCTGGCCGCCAGCAATCCTGAACTGGCGGCCCGCGTGGCCGATGCCGCCAGTGCTTGGGCACTTGCCGGTGTGGCCAAGCCCGCTCCTGAGCTCCTGCTCGATTCCGCCTCCGGCGTGGATCCCCACATCAGCCTGGTGGCAGCCCGCCAGCAGTTCCCGCGGCTGGCGCGCGAACGCCAAATCTCCGTGGCCGAGCTGGAGGCCCTGTTGGGCCAGGCCCAGGAAGGCCCCCTGGGACTGCAGGCCATTGAGCCCGTCGTAAATGTGCTCAGCTTCAATCTGGCCCTTGATTCCCGGCGGCCGTCATGATCCGCTCGACCCACCGGCGCGGCCGCCACAAGGTTTTCATCGGCATGGCGCCGGGTGTGGGCAAAACCTGCCGCATGCTCGAGGAGGGCAAGGAGCTTCTGCGGGAAGGCACCGATGTAGTGGTAGGCCTACTCGAAACCCATGGCCGTGCAGACACAGAACGGCAGGCCGAGGGGCTGGAGCAGATCCCGCGCAAACGCCTGCGCTACCAGGAGGTGGATCTCGAGGAGATGGATGTCTCGGCGGTTCTCGCCCGCAGGCCCCAACTGGTTCTGGTGGATGAGCTCGCCCACACCAATGTGCCTGGCAGCGAGCGGGAGAAGCGCTGGCAGGACGTGGAGATGCTGCTGCTCTCCGGCATTGATGTGTATTCCACGCTGAACATCCAGCACCTGGAAAGTCTCAATGACCTGGTGGCTGAACTCACGGGTGTGGTGGTGCGGGAACGGATCCCCAACCGAATGCTTGAGCACGCCGACGAAGTGGTGCTGGTGGATGTCACACCGGAAACGCTGCAGGAGCGGCTCAAGGAAGGGAAGGTTTATGCCCCTGAAAAGGTGGGCCAGGCACTGGCCAACTTCTTTCAGCGCCGCCACCTCGTCGCGCTGCGTGAGCTGTCACTGCGGGAAGTGGCGGATCGCGTCGATAACGACGTTCTCCCCTCGCTCACACCCTTGCGTGAACGGGTGATGGTCTGTTTAGCCAACTACCAAACCAGCAAGCGTCTGCTGCGGCGTGCCGCTCGACTCGCCGCAGCGATGGATGCCCCCCTGCTCGCCCTCACCGTGCAGGATCCCAACCGTTTTCTCAGCCGCGATGAATCCCTGATTCAGGAGGAATGCCGGCAGCTCTGCGCAGATGTGGGTGGGACATTCGTGCGCGAGGAAAGTTCCGAGATCCTTCCTACAATCGCCCGTGTGGCCCAGGAGCGGCGCATCACCCAGATCGTCCTGGGACAGACCATGCGATCTCGCCTGAAAGCTTTGTTCCGGCGTCCGTTATCTGAGCGGCTGCAGCACCAGTTACGAGGCCAGAGCATTGATCTGCATCTGATCTCTGAGGGTTCGCCGCCAGCGACAGTGGCGTCAAACGATCTGTGACGTTGTCATCTCCGCCCATCACCCTGGTCTGGACGGTCTGGTTGGTGGTTCTGCTGCTGGAGCTGGCCACACCACCGGGGGTGGTGGTTGGCATCCTGTTTGTCATTCCCCTGTTCCTGGGTGCGGCCCAACGCACAACCCGTCAGGCCTGGCGGTTTTTCGCGATCTGCTGCGCCTCAACGCTGCTCAATTTGCTGGTGCCCTCTCCGGTGCATCAAAACCTTGTTGCCGTCGTGCTGGATCGGCTGCTGGTCTGTCTGGGATTGCTGGTCACAACAGCGCTGCTGGTGAACAACCAGCAGCTGCAACAGCAGCGCCGGGCTCTGGATGTGGAGCTGGCCCAGGCGCAGTTGCGTGGCGATCTGATTGCCACCCTGGCCCACGATCTCAAGACCCCCGTTCTGGGAACCCTGGCCTCGCTCCCGATGCTGGAGCCAGGGCCTGCCGTTGATGCCATCCGCAGCAGTCAAGAGCGCTGTCTGCGTTTGATCGATGATCTGTTGCAGGTGTTTCGAGCGGAGCAGGAGGGCCTACAGCTGCAGCGCCGACCCTGCAATCTGCTGACCATTGCGCAGGAAGCAGTCGGCACCGTGGAGCCGATTGCCGCGCAACGGCAGATCACCCTCGTGTTGCGCCAACCCCAGGCCGGACTGCACCAGATGGCCCTCCATGCCGATCCTTCCCTGCTGCGCCGCCTGATCGAAAACCTGTTGCTCAATGCCGTGCATCACACCCTGAGGGGCCAGCGGGTGTGGCTGCAGCTGAGCTTCCAGCCAGGTAGTTGGCAGGTGGATGTGCGCGATGGAGGTGCCGGCTTCCCACCCGAGGATCTGCCCAGGCTGTTTCAACGCTTCTCTCAGACCGGAACCAGCGCCCGCGGCACCGGGCTCGGGCTCTACCTCTGCAGGCTGATCAGCGAAGCCCATGGCGGCAGCATCCATGCCAGCAACTGCCCCGGCGGTGGCGCCAGGGTTGTGGTGCTGCTGCCTGAGGCAGCTTCCTAAAGGGGGCCTAAGCGTGCACCTGCTGCTGATCGAGGACGACGAGGCCTACCAGCTGGCCATGGCGAGCCATCTACGCGAGCTTTCGACGGTGGAGCGGGTGAGCGTGGCAAGCGATGGTGAGGAAGGGCTTGCGCTGTTGCAGCAGCACCGGGTGGATCTGGTGCTGCTGGATCTCATGCTGCCCGGGATGGGAGGACTAGTCACCTGCCGCCACATCACCTCCGCCGATGTCACCCCGGTGCTGATCCTCACGAGCCAGGATGATCCCCAGTGGGTGCAGCAGATCTGGCAAGCGGGCGCCCGCGGCTATCTGCACAAGGAACGGGGCTTCGAGCAGGTGGAGATCGCCATGGCGTCCTTGATGGCTGGCGCCAGTTGGTGGGATCACAAAGCCACCGCCGCCCTGCAGCAAGCATCTGGATCCTTGCCCGCCCCTCGCCCTCAGCACACCAGCCAACTCGACAACCTCACCTCGCGGGAACGGGAGGTGCTGGCCTGCATCGCCAAGGGCGATGACAACCGCACCATTGCAAAACGTCTTGGAATTGGAGAAGGGACTGTGCGCAGCCATGTGCACGTGCTGCTGCAGAAACTTCAGGTGAGCAACCGCACTCAGGCCGCGCTGATCTGGCTGGCGTGCCACATCGAAGGCGCCTGAGGCCTCCAACGCGCGCACCAGCGATGGCGACCAACACCCCGACAAACAAACTGAGAGCCAAAATCACGCGCATCGGAGCATCAGCGTCTCGACCCAGAGGGCTCTCCGGCACCGTTGCACAAGCAAGCGATGGGGTCCTGAAGCAACACCTGAAACCCCCGCGGCTTCGTCAGCCCGCCAGCATGGGATTACCCGTGATCACCTCGTGCTTCTGAACCCCTTCTGTCCGCTCAGCACGGCCAAGGTGTTGGCCCTCCAGGCCACCGTGCTGCTGCTGCTCACCCTGCTGATCAAGGCCAAGATCCGCATCACCGCCTTCTCAGCGCTGGGCTTGTTCCTGCTGCTGCTTCAAACCCTGGTATTCCTGGCCATCGTGGCTGGCGGGGCAGCGTTCTACGTCACCCAGCAGCGCCGCCCGGCGGCGGTCTGAGCCGGAGCTATGGCCCTTGAAGTTGCCCTGGCCATGCTGCAGCGAGAGGGCCGCTGGTTGATGCAGCTGCGCGACGAGATCCCCTCGATCGTGGCCCCTGGCTGCTGGGGGCTCTTCGGTGGACACCTCGATCCGGGCGAACGACCGGAGCAGGCCCTGCGGCGCGAGTTACTGGAAGAGATCAACTGGCAGCCCCCGGTGCTGGAACTGGTGATGGTGCATCACATTCACCGGCGCACGGCCCATGTCTTCCACGCTGAACTGTCGGTGCCGCTGGAGCAGCTGCAACTGCTGGAGGGTCAGGACATGGCCCTGATCAGCGCTGATGAACTGCTGGCAGGATCGATCTGGAGCACCCGCCTGGGCACCCACCGCCCCCTAGCCGATGGGCTGCTGGAGGTGATGCAACGGGTGTTGGCTCGATCGCAGTAAACAACTCACGGTCCGAGAGATGGTGCGGGCCCACGCCTACCCGGAACTGGCCGCCATTAGCAGCTTGAGCCTTATGACCATTGCCCTGTTGCAGATCCCTGGGGCCGTCAAAGACCATCGCTACAACCTCTGCATCGATGAGCAGATGACACTCAGACATGCCAGCAACTTCGAAGGACCACCGCCTCGCAGAGCGTCGCCAGAAACTGGTCGACCGTGGCCAAGCTAGTTCTGTCGCCCCTGACCCATGAGGAATGGTTCAACGGATCCATTGCCGATAACTCCGCCGCTCGGACTTTCACAGGCGACGTTGTCCTGGCTTGATCGCCTGCTGCCGCTCTGGATTCTGCTGGCCATGGCGGGAGGATTGATCCTGGGTCGACTGGTTCCAGGGTTGCAGGGCCTGTTGAGCAGCGTGCAGATCGATCACACCTCCCTGCCGATCGCCCTTGGCTTGTTGTTGATGATGTATCCCGTGCTGGCCAAGGTCCGCTACGGGGAGCTGGGCCATGTGGCCCGCGACCGCCGTCTGATCAAGCTGGCCTTGGGTCTGGTCTGGGGGTTAGGACCGCTGCTGATGTTCAGCCTGGCCTGGTTGTTCCTGCCGGATCAACCGGCTTTTCGCACCGGACTGATCCTGATCGGCATCGCTCCCTGCATCGCCATGGTGTTGATCTGGATCGATCTCGCCCAGGGAGACCGTGAGGCAGCAGCACTGCTGGTAGCGATCAATTCGATTCTGCAGGTGCTCGTGTATGCCTTGCTTGGAACATTTTATCTACAGGTTCTCCCAGGCTGGCTTGGGCTTGGCGCTCAGGTGGTGAGCTTCTCCTTCTGGGAGATCGCCAAGGCGGTGCTGATCTTTCTCGGAATCCCGCTGGTGGCAGGCTTTCTGACGCGGCAGATCGGAGTACGTTCCAAAGGAATCCGTTGGTACGAAGATCGTTTCCTGCCAAGAATCGGCCCCCTGGCTCTCTACGGCCTGCTGTTCACGATCGTGGTGATGTTTGCCCTCCAGGGCGAGGCAATCACATCCAACCCAGCGCAGGTACTCAGGGTCGCCCTGCCCCTGCTGCTGTATTTCGTGGTGATGTGGGGTGCCGCCTTCTTTGTTGGCACCCGCTGCGGCCTCGACTACCGCCGCACTGCGGCGCTGGCCTTCACGGCGGCCGGTAATAATTTCGAGTTAGCAATCGCTGTCTGCATCAGCATCTGGGGCATCAGTTCCAAGCAGGCTCTGGCTGGGGTGATCGGCCCCCTGATTGAAGTACCAGTGCTGGTTTCGCTGGTGTATGTATCCCTCTGGCTACGACGGGGGTTCGTCGGCGGGGGCAACGACCGAGGCAAAGCTTGAGTACTTGGATACATTGAAGATGTCTGCTGGGTTTGCCCTCTACCTGGCTGCCCAGCAAGAGTCCTGCGCCATGGGCCAGCAGCACAATCACGGACATCACGAGCCAGCCCACGACCGGGCGTCCAGAGCATCGCCCTCAACAGCGGCCTCACCGCCGTGCAACTGGAGGTGGGACTGGGGCTCGGCTGGGGGGCTGAGCACCTCCCACACGGCGCTCACCTCCCATCTGCTGATCGATCCAGCTCAGTTGGCCCGCGAGCGCCTGGCGGCCTTGGGTATCCGCAAGTGCACCTTGCAGCTGGAGGCGGACACACATCCACAACCATGAAACTGCTGGTGGTGGAAGACAACCTCACCCTCCAGCAGGCCCTGTTGCGACTGCTCGAGCAGTGGGGCTATGCCGCAGATGCGGCATCCACCGCCGCTGAAGCAAACGCCTGGCTGGAGCAGGAGCGATTTGATCTGGTGCTGCTGGATCTGGGGCTGCCCGATGCCGATGGTTTGACGCTCTGCCAGAGCCTGCGTCGCCGCCGACTGCACCAGCCGCTGGTGCTGATGCTCACCGCCCGCGACGGCAGCGCCAGCAAGGTGGCGGGCTATGAGAGCGGTGCCGATGACTACGTCGTCAAACCGTTTGATCCAGCGGTCTTGCGCGCTCGGCTGCAGGCCCTGTTGCGCCGGGCTCATCGCCCCCTGATAGCCGAGCTGAGCTGCGGCCCCCTGCAGCTGCGCCCTGGCGACACCACTGTTCTTGTGGCTGGACAGCCGCTGGAACTCACCCGTAAGGAGGCCTTGCTCCTGGAGCAGTTGCTCCGGGCTGAGGGCGGCTGCTGCAGCAAAGATGCCCTGCTGCTGGGCTGCGGCGATGGCCGCCGTGCCGTGGGCGACGATGCCCTGCGGGCCCACATGCGCAACCTGCGCCAGAAGCTCAGCGCTGCTGGCTGTGCTGCCAACCTGATTGAGACGGTCTATGGCCTTGGCTACCGCCTCAACCCCACCCCTGCCGCCTGATCCGCTGCAGCTCAAGCGTCGTCTGGTGCTCCAGGGAGGTGGCTTTGCCCTTCTGCTGCTCGCAGCGTTTTCGGGTTCGCTCTACTGGGGCATCGCGCTGCAGCGTGGCGAGGATCAACGCACGGAGCTGCGCCAGCTGGCGGCCAGTGCGGCAGCGCAGTTGCCGCTGATCGCCCATGAAACCCGTGAGCCAGAAGGCCAGGCCAAGTTTCAGGGAGTCCGTTCTCAGATCACCATTGAAGGTCTCGAGCAGCAGCGGCTGCAGTGGTTTGACACCCAGGGCCGGCTGCTAAGTGAACAGGGTGGCTTGGTCATACCCAGCAGCCTCGACGTTTCGCAGACCTGGCAGCGATGGCAGGGCGGCATGAGCCTCTGGCAGCCAGTGGCCGGCATGGGATCGGTCCGTGTCGCCCTGTCGGATCAGGCAGCACAGGCCGACCTGCTGCGGCTGCAACGGGGACTGCTGCTTGGAGGGGTCGTCACGGTCCTGGCGGCGCTGCTGGTTGGGCGGCGGATGTTGCGGGCCGCCTTTGAGCCGCTGCAACAGCAGGTGAGCGCCCTGCAGCAATTCACAGCTGACGCCTCCCATGAGCTGCGGCATCCGCTCACGGCCCTGCGCACCCTGCTGGCGGCTATCCCGCAGGAACTCAAACGCCAACCCGGCCTGGCCTGGAACGACCTCGATGCCCTCACCGGCCAGATGGGCCAGTTGCTGGACGACCTGCTGTTGTTGGCGCGCCAGCAGCAGGCTGGGGACGACCTGTCGTGGCCAGGTGCCGCCGACACCTTCGACCTAATGGAGCTGCTGGAGGATCTGATTCGTTGCTATCAGCCTCAGGCCGCTGGCCGGTCGATCGATTTGCGGTTGACGCCCGATCCAGCCACCAGTCACCAGGGGATCTGTGGTCAGAGCCAACACCTGCTACGCCTATTCACCAACCTGATCGTGAATGCCATCCGTCACAGCCCGGCTGGCGGCACGGTCTGCATCGATGTTCAAGCTGGTGCTCGCCTGGTCAGGGTCGCGGTGATTGATCAGGGGCCCGGCATCCCGATTGCACAGCAGGAGCAGGTGTTCGATCGTTTCTGGAAAGGCAGCGACCGCGGTGGCCACTCCGGGTTGGGGCTGGCCATCGCCCGTGCCATCGCCCGCCGCCACGGCGGTGACCTACGCATCGGCGAGAGCAGGCCGGGCCATTGCGCACTCCTGGTGGAACTGCCAATCGGCACCGCAACCTCATGACTTCTTCATGAGTTCCGCGGCAGATTTGCCCGATGCCTGCACCACTTTCTGCCGATCCCGGTGTGGCGGCCTTTGGGGCCAGCCTCACCGCCATCACCCTCGCCGAACTGGGTGACAAGACCTTCTTCATGGCGCTGATCCTGGCGGCGCGCCACCGCGGTCGGGATGTCTTCATCGGGGCTTTTGCTGCCCTGACGGCCGTCACCCTGATTTCGCTGGGTCTGGGCTACGGCCTGCGCGAACTGCTACCCGCCGCCGTGGTGCCCTGGCTGGCGGCGGCACTGTTCGTGGGCTTTGGCCTCAAGCTGCTCATCGATGCCCAGGGCATGGCAGCGAACGAGGCCGACGAGGAGGAGCAGGAAGCCCAGCAGGCCATTGACGAAGCGGAGAGCCGGCGCCGCATCAGCACCACCTGGGCGGTGATCTGGGAATCCTTCGTGCTGGTGTTCATCGCCGAGCTGGGCGATCGCACCCAGTTCACCACCATCTTTCTGGCCACGGCACCGGCCTTCACCTTCGCTGGCCTGCTGGCCGGAACGCTCCTCGGTCACGCTCTGGTGACCTGGCTGGCGGTGGGCGCCGGCAAGTGGATCGGTGGCCGCATCAGCGAGCAACTGCTGTATCGCCTCAGCGGTGGTCTGTTCATCGCCTTTGGCCTGTTTTCTCTACAACAGGCCTTGTCTCAAGGCAGTTGACCCCTGTGCCGCAAACCAGGCCCTACCAACCCTCCCAACTACGCCTGCTCCATGCAGCCATGGCTGCAGTGGTGCCGCTGGCCTGGCTGAGCGGGCTGTTGGTGTACTCCACGCTTGATGGCCGCTGGGGCCAGTTGCCCTGGCACCCGGGTGGTGACTGGGTCGACATTCACGGCACCATTGGCGTCCTGCTGTGGCCCTTGGCCCTGCTGTTCGGCCTCTATGCGCTGACCCTGGGCCGCGCCCGCCTGAACAAAGCCCCCAATGCCGTTGCCCTGCTTGCGCTGGCTCTGGCGGTGGTCAGCGGCAAGTTGATGAACGAAGACTGGCTTCGCACTGGCCAGCTTGATCACGTTGTCTACAACCTCCACGTGCTGGCGTGGCTGCTGATCGCGATCACTGTGATCTGGCACCTCGCTGGCGTATGGCGTCGTGGGGGAACGGCACTGGCCCGCTCAATGTTCTTGCTCGAGTTGCGCAGCAATGACCATCCCCAGCATTGGCCAATGCAGTGGAAACGTTGGTTCCAACGCGGTCAGTAGCCGGTAAGGCGGCATCCGTCTTCCTCTGAACAAAACCTGATCAAGCTGACATCAGTTCTCAGTGGAGCAGCAGCATGACCAAGCGACTGACGCGTCGATGGTCCACGGCTGCAGGCTTCGTATCGGCCCTGCTCGTCAGCCATGGCGTTGCCGCCTGTGCAGCGCCAATCACGCCAGCCAATCCACCGGCTCCAGGCCCGGGCTTTGGGCGCATGGGCATGCAGGCTGCAGATCAGCACTTCATCGCCATGATGATTCCTCACCACGATGGGGCGATCGCCATGGCCGAGCTGGCGCTCACCCGCGCCAAGCGCCCCCAGATCAAGGCCCTGGCGGAGAAGATCAAGGCCAGCCAGACGGCAGAGAATGCCCAGATGCGCCGGTGGTACCGGCAGTGGTACGGCACCGACGTGCCGACATGGGCTGCTTTCGGCATGGGTATGGGCATGGGAGCAGGGATAGGCATGCCTGGAATGGCCACAAGCCTTGAGGCCCTCAAGCGCGCCCCCGATTTCGATCGCGCCTTCATCGAGCAGATGATTCCCCACCACCGCATGGGCGTGATGATGGCCACCCACGCCCAGTGGAACACCCAGCACCCTGAACTGCGGGAGCTGGAGGCCGCCATGGTGCGCGTACAGAGCCAGGAGATTGAGCAGATGGTGCAGTGGTATCGCCAGTGGTACGGCGCTTCAGGAAGCTGAGGGCTTGCGGCCGCCGCAGTCTTCCCAGCTGCTGAGCAGGGCATGGAGCTCCTGGTGCAGATGGCCGAGCGCCGCGATTGCAGGGTCAGGGTCACGTACTGGAGCGGGATGTCCATGGCCTTGAGGGTGCGGATCAGAGTCAGCTCCGCGAACACCTCGTCGCCAAACAACCGGTAGCCGCCCTCACTGCGACTGATGGGCTGGATCAACCCTTCATCGCAGTAAAAGCGGATCGTCTTCACGGTGAGGCCTGAGCGCCCGGCCACCTCGCCGATCTTCAGGGGGACAGCCACCACCACTTGACTCTCCACCTAGGGGAGACTGAGTCCTATCCATAGGCATTCGTCAGGGCTCTCGATGCGTTTCCCTCTTCTTGCCGCAGCAGCACTGGTGGCCTTAATGCCTCCGGTGGCCCAGGCGCAGATGGATCCCCATGAGCACCACCGGATGATGGCGCCGGTGTCGGCGCCGATGGATCCCAGCGCCCACAACCACGATGTGGGCCCGGCCGGCAGCACCTACGACCTGCGCTGGATCGATGGCATGGTGCAGCACCACACAGGCGCCCTGCGCATGAGTGAGTTCGTCTTTGACATCGGCGTTCCAGGCGTGGGCTCGCTCGGCAAGGCCATCTGGCGCGATCAGGCCCAGGAGCTCAAGGCCATGGGGCAGTGGCGCAAGGCCTGGTTTCCCGATGCCCCCGTTTATCCCGTGGTGCTCAAGACGGGCGGGGATCCCAATGCCATGGCTGATCTCACCCGGATGAGCTCGGCCCAGATCCAAGCGATGCAGATGATGGCTTCAACGCCCACGCGCACCAACCGGGTGACCTGGTTCCTGGAGGGAATGCTCCAGCATCACGGGGGTGCGCTGATCATGGCGCACGATGCACTCAAGAAATCGAGCAATCCCACCATTCGCCGGCTGGCCATCAACATCATCGTGGCGCAGCGCAAGGAGATCATTCAGATTCGCAAGATGCTCCAGCACGATGGCCTCAACAAGCCGGAGTATTACCAGTACGACAAGCCATTCGCCCTGGGCTGAGCACCAGCTGGATCTCTTGCTCACCCAGGGCTCGCCAGCCAAGCTGGTTCCAACTGCAGCAGCCGGATGAGCGATCACGACGGACAGAGGCTCAGCCCCCGCGAGATGGTGAGAGCCCACGCCTATCCCGTGTTGGCTGCTGTGAGCACGGTGGCGTTGGTGGTGATTGCAGCTTGTCTTGTGCCGATCGCCAGGCAGGCCGACCACATGAATCAGTGCCTGACCGCACCAAACGGTCCTGGCTGCAACCGCTTCCGCTGACAGAGGGTGCCGATCAACCAGTCGCCCAAAAGCTCAACAAAGTCCTGAGCGTTGGTCCCGGGCTTTTGTCTGCTCAGCCGTGGTGCAGTGTCCTGGAGTTCGATGTGGCTGGTGGTCACGGCGCTACTAGAAGCGGACGTCATCGGCCTGGGGCCATTCGCGGGGCAGACCGGCCGAAACGCTGCTCAATCGGGTGAGCCAAGGCCATCAGGATCAGGGCAATGGCGATGCCGAGAGCAGAGGCCACGACACGGTTGTCGGCCATCACCATTAGGTCGGCGTTGTTGCTGTTGAACAGCACGATCGTGACGGTGAGCGCCGTGAGTTTGAGGGCACGGTGGCCATGCTTGGCGGCAATCACAGCCGTGAGCACCCCCGCGGCGATGGCCGGCAGGTCGAGGGGCAAACCACGCGGCAGGGTGTTAGCCATCAGGAGCACCAGCAGCACTCCGGCCAGCGTCCCGAGCGAACGGTGCAGGGCCACCGTCCAGGAGTCTCGAACGAATGGCTGCAGCACGAGGAAGGGCGTGATGATCAACCAGAGCCCGGTGGTGTGCCAGTGGTGTTGCAAGGCCACCGGGGTGGTCACCAGGGTGCTGGTGGCGAGCATCACAGCGTGAGCAGCGCTGCGTCGCCAGCTGTGGGCAACCGCGAAGGATGTAGAAGCAGCGTCAAGCTGTGCGCGCAGCCGGGCCTGGAGCAGCGTCGCCAGACCGCCCGAGGCAAGCAGGGCCAAGGCCATCCCGACCACAGCAGAGGGTGCAGGATCTAGCGCAAGGGGGCTGTTGGTGATCAGGATGCAAAGACTCACCATCAGCAGCCAATACACCGGCTTCAACTGCCAGCGAGCGCTCAGGCCGAGGCCGAATGCTGTCGTCGTGAGCAGGAGGGTGGCGAGCAGCGGATCGTTCTGGCTGAACACTGCTGGCACAGACAACACCGCCAGCCCAGCAACCCCCAGCAGGGCCTGCCGCCAGCCCAGACGTGCGCAGACCAACAGGCTGGCCAGGCTGGTGAGGCAGAGCACACCTGCGGCGCGATCCAGCCCGAGGGAGTGAGCGATCAGCTCCGCGACAACCAGAGCGATCACCACGACAACGGCCTGAGCGGGCAGCCGCAAACGAGGGGGCAGGGATAAAGCCACGCAGGTCGTGCTGCTGTTCACCCGATCCTGAACAGTCATGGCACCCCATCCCACCCCCCGGCCGCTCGTGCATGTAGGTGACAAACAGTGCCCGCCGCTCACGCATCGGGAGGGCTAGATGGGTGTTCTCACCCACTTGTCAGCTGCTGAACAACGTGGTGGGGCTACACAGCTAAGCGTTGTGGCGACATCCATAACACCGTTTGGCCAAAAGCTGACATCCCAGCCACCCGTGCGCAGAGTGCGTTGGTTGCAGACACAGCCCAAGCCCATGGCGAGATTCACCTCTGCGATTCACCGCTGCGGTATGGGTTTCGCCCTGGGGCTGATGGCCCTGGGGCCCGCTGCAGGCCTGGCCGATCCACGCAACATCACAGCCGTGGACACGCCGGCGTTGGGTCGCCTGCAACTGGAGAACGGCTACCCCACAGCCGCCACGGCCCAAAAGCTCTACGACGAACTCGACCTGCAGCGGGCCACCCAGGGCTACCTGTGGGCCCTGCCGGCGGTGGGCTTCAAGGCCCTCTACGACGCCCAGGCCAAGACCATGGGCGTGCGCAACGGCGACGTGTTGCTCTACCGCACGCTGCAGGACAAGGCGGGGATGCTCACCACCAACA
>CALJTZ010000518.1 GCA_937975655.1 uncultured Synechococcus sp.
AGCTGGACATTTTTCGATCCCACGCGGGCACCCGCAATCAATCAGGCGCTATCAAGCCTTGCGGCGCAGAGATTCTTGTTTGATATTGCCGCGCGTGATCTGGTTCTCAATCTTCAGGTTGCCTATACCAATGTTCAAGCCGAAGCCGAGCTTGCTCGGCACTACCTTTGGCTTTTCATGATAACCCGTCAGCAGGTTTTAGCGGCAGAGAAGATGGTAGGCAATAGCAAAATGCCGCGCTCGGCCCTCGATCAACTGCATACAGAGCAACGCCTACAACTGACCCGGCTGATTGATCGCTATCAGCAGCTCTTTAAAGCTTCGAATGCCCTTGCAGCCTTGGTGTCTGTTCCCCCAGGTCGCATGGTGCTCGCCTCCAGCCCGTTGGTGCTGCAGAAGAACTGGGAACAGGATCTGGATTCCACGATTCAGCAGGCTCTGGCCATGCGTGAGGAGATCAAGCAGAGGCTCTCCCTGGCGAATCGCGATCACTGGGCAGCCATACGCGCCATCAATGGCTATCTCCCTGCGTTTGGCCTGACTGCAGCTGGTGCGTATAACGCTGCTCAAAGCCTGTCCAATTCTGCACAGATTTCTACAGCCAATATTGGACTCAGCTTTCAATGGTTCTTTTTTGATGGTGGCATCAAGGCTGCAGACTCAACCAGTCTGAGGTCGCAATCGGCTAGTCAGCTCAGTGCCGCTGACAGCCAAAGCCTGCTGGTCACGAAACAGGTGATGGATGCCTACAACATCTATGAGACCTCCAAGTTAGCCCTGCAAAACACGGGCACTGACTTTGCTCTCTCGAAGAGAACCGTTGAGGATGCCGTGAGTGTTTTCGCTGCGAACAGGGATGTGACCACATTGATTCAGGTCTTCAATCTCTACATCTCAGCTGCTGATCGCGATGTGGGCTCTACGCGTCAATTCAACACAGCTGTCTATGGTCTATATCGCTATTCAGCGTTATGGCCGGAGGGGCTCTCACAGAAGGTCGCCCAGCGACGCGCTGGATCTTGATGGCAACCCGCCCGTTGCCTTCCCTTTCGAGAAACCAACGATTCGGTGCCCAAGCAGGTCAGATGCCCTGCTTGTGGAAGCCCTGCTGGCAATCAGAGCAGCCAGGCCGGTACGCAGCACTCGACCTCGCGACGACCGGACACACGTAGTAGGTGCTGCTGCTGGTCGAGCCGGTTCCCTTACAACAAAGGCCTAAGGCTGCGTTTGAGCAGTCAGAGGGAAAATTGAAAATGGGTCGCCTGAGATTCGAACTCAGGACCAATCGGTTAAAAGCCGATTTTAAACCGCTGAGACCCGCTGGCATAACTGGACAAGACTCCAAAAGTTTCAAAAAAGTTTCATAAAACCTTCATTCCAGTCCGACTCAAGGCGGTATTAGTACGAGAACTTAAGACGCAATGGAAGTGCGCTCAATCAGCCACGACCCGTTCCGGTAACTGCGTTTTGAGCAAGAAAGGCACAAGCAGCGCGAAACACCGCCCAAGGAGGAAATGCGCCCCAAATTCTCAGGCATCTCACTGGCGAGAGCCTGCTGTGTTGCGCCACTCCGAGATTGCCTGAATTGAGCAGCCCCCCCTGCCACCACTACGCGCTTGCCCACCGCTGGCAGCTGCAAAGCAGCCGCGCTGGCAGCTACGCGCTCACCAGCTCCGCTGGCGATGAAGTGCGCGCTACAAGCGCGCAGGAGCGGGCACTGCTGTAGGGCTGCTCAGTCAGCCTGCTCGGATCAGCCCGGGAGCCGGGCCGCCAAATCGGCCGGCACGCGGAAGGTCTCTCGCTTGCCGTCCTTGCCGGAGATCAGCAGCCCGCGGCCCGCGAGCTTCTGCAGATCACTGCGGGCCGTCTGGTTGGTGACGCCGTGGCTGTTCTGGTGGGAAAGCACCGTGTAGCGGAATCCGGCATGGCGCAGGGCATGGCGCAGCAGAGCCAGCTGGCGGTGGTTGAGCCCATCCATGCCCTCCGTGCGCCGCTGCAGCACGGCCACCTCATTGGCCTTGCGCTCCAGATAGGCGTGCAGGTTGGTGATCGCCTGCTGGATCACCGTCACCTGGGCCAGCAGGAAGTAGGTCAGATCGTTGTCATCGGTCTCGCAGAGAAGGAAAGAGCGCTCGTACCTCGCCCGGGCCTGGTTGAGCACTGAGGAGATCGAGATGAACTCAAACAGCCAGTACCCCTGCTTGAGCATTGACCAGTAGAAGAGCGCCCGGGCCGTGCGGCCGTTGCCATCGCAGAACGGGTGGTCATAGGCCAGCCAGAAATGCAGGGCGATGGCCCGCAGCAGCGGGTGGATGAACACTGCCGGGGTCTCGCCGTTGACAAAGCGGCAGAGCAGCTCCAGCCGTTCCTCCAGCTCGGCAGCCGGTGGCGGTACGTGAAACACCATGCCGTAGATGTCATCCACCACCACGTCCACCCCTGAAGGACGCAGCCGGCCCGCGTCAGCTGGATCATCGAGCGTGTCCTCGCTCACCAGCCGGTGCAGATCCAGCACCAGCTGGGGCGTGAGGGGCTCCTCCCGCAACTCCCGGATGCGTTGCATCGTCCGGTAGTTGTTGAGGATCATCCGCTCGGAGCGATCCCGCGGCGCCCGATGGCTGCGGATCATGGCTTTGGCCACATCCCGGGTCGTGGCAGCACCCTCCATCTGCGAGGAGGTGATCGCCTCCTCCATCAGCGAGCTGAGCAAGTAGCGATCGCGGCTCGCCGACGTGGTGACGGCCGCCGGCGCCACCACGCTGGCACCTGCCTGCATGTCGATCTCATGCAGGCCCTGCAGGAGCAGTGGCGGCTGGCAGAACCAAAAGGACGCGCCCTCACTGCTGCGTAGCGGCAGCGGCGCGCCACTGGCCCTGCGGGAGAGCTTCTCCGCGAGCCACCACTGCTCATGGCTCAGCCCCTGAGGCGGCGAGCGGTGGCGAAGGTCATCCCAATGGAGATAACGGTCCCCCCGCGTGGCCGCCGCCAGCTGCACCAGCACGGGCATGGCCTGCTGCTGCCCACCCCCCTGGGCGAGCAGCTCCTCAAACGGCGGAGGCCTCTGGGGCAGACGGGAAGGCAACTCCCAACCAACTCCTAGTCATGACCAAATTAGGAGATCGCGAGGAGTTGCGCTTGTCCGAGCGACTCTTGCCGCACCGGGCCGACAGAGCTCGACCCACGGTCGAGGCGCCCAAGGCCGACCGTGAGAGACCAAGAGCGGCCTTCCCAGCCAAGCCAGGACAGCCACCCAGTCCAGCCTTATTCAAGGCTGAGCGCCAATCCTTGAATAAGCTATGGACTTGTTCAAGGTTCGCGGCGGAGAGTCCATGAAGCGCGACGGGGCCGGTCGCTACGAGCTCACCAGCACTGCTGGCGAAGAGATGCGCGCCTTCGTACCTGCGCCATTGCCGCCGGAGCCGCCTGTACAGCTCGAGGGCGCCCTGCAGGCGCTCCACGATCGGGCCCTGCTGGCCTGCGGCCGTCTGGATGGGGTGTCAGCCCTGCTGCCGGATCGGGACCTGTTCCTCTACGCCTACGTGCGGCGGGAGGCCTTGCTCTCCTCCCAGATCGAGGGCACCCAGTCGTCGCTCTCAGACCTGCTGCTGTTCGAGCTTGAGGAGGCCCCCGGCGTCCCCTTCGATGACGTGGTGGAGGTCTCCAGTTACGTGGCAGGGCTGGAGGATGGCCTGGCGCGACTGCGGGAGGGTTTCCCCCTCTCCTCTCGCCTGCTGCGGGAGATCCACGCCCGGTTGCTGGCCAGGGGCAGGGGAGCCGATCGGCTGCCCGGTGAGTTTCGGCGCAGCCAGAACTGGATCGGCGGCACCCGGCCCGGCAACGCCAGCTTCGTGCCACCGCCCCCGGGGGTGGTGGACGCGTGCATGGGCCAGCTGGAGCACTTCATGCATGGCACACCGGATGGGACCCACTCCCTGCCGGTGCTGGTGCGGGCCGCCCTAGCCCACGTTCAATTCGAGACCATCCACCCGTTTCTGGACGGCAACGGCCGGCTGGGCCGGCTGCTGATCGTGCTGATGCTGATCGATGCCGGGGTGCTGCAGCAGCCATTGCTCTATCTGAGCTTGTTCTTCAAGCAGCACCGGAGCCGCTACTACGAACTGCTCAACAGCATCCGCGAGGACGGCGACTGGGAAGCCTGGATCGACTTCTTCCTGGAAGGTGTCGAGAGCACGGCGACAGCTGCTGTCACCACCGCACACCGGCTGCTGGAGCTGTTCCGCTCCGATGAGGCCCGCCTGAGCGGCCTGGGGCGGTCAGGACCCAGCGTCCGCCAGGTGTTTGCCGCCCTGCGGCAGCGGCCACTCAACAGCATCAAACAGCTCAGCACCGTCTGCGACCTGAGCTTCCCAACGGCAGCCAAGGCCCTGGAGACCCTGGTGGACCTGGGCATTGCGCGGGAGATCACCGGCGGGCAGCGCAACCGCCTCTTTGCCTACGACGCCTATCTGGCGATCCTCAGCGAAGGCGCTGAGCCACTGTGATCAGCCTCAACCACGACGGATGCTGCCAAAGGGGGCGTAGAGAAGTGAGGCAGGTCACCATGCGGTGGGGGAGCCGCTTTCTCCCTCGCCAGCGGGGGGCCTTGGCTGCCTGGGACTGATTGAGCACACCTTTGATTGCTAGTGTGCAAGCGAGTGGACTGGAAATGTCCGGTCGGCGCTGGGCTCCTGGGTTTCCGGGGGCCCTTCGCTTTATGAGGGAAAAATTTTGAGGCCATAGCCGCGAACCTCCCCGGTGGGGTCCTTCCTGAGCTTTCCCCTCGATGATGGAGTGGGTCCTATTCGGCTGACCCGTTCGAAGGTGCATCATTCCCAAGGGGCGAGCAACAAGATTGGCGAACTGCAGCAGATTCAGCGTATGCAGCGGGTGAGGACTCCCTACCTGGAAGCACTCCTGTGAGAACCAACCGAGCCGTATCGATCCTGCTGTCAGGTTGGTTGAGATTGACTGCTATGACTATGGGCTTTGTCGCCGGAGGCCACGTCGATACAGGACCCATTTAAGGGTGGTCGTCATTCTGACGCGCTTCCCTC
>CALJTZ010000519.1 GCA_937975655.1 uncultured Synechococcus sp.
CACCACCTGGCCGAATTGATCCAGCAGGATGCCCAGCGCTTCCTGCATCGGCACGCCGATCGCATAGATCAGCTGGAACATCAACGCCATTGCCAGGAAGAACAGCGGCAGCCCCAGCAGGGGGTGCAGCAGCACGGCATCGAGGCGCCGGGTGAGGCGATCCCGCCATACGGGCGGAAGGGTCACCGCCGCCGCCAGCAGGTCGCGGGTTTCGGCTTCCAGGCCGGCGTCGGCCTCGGCCAGTCTGGTTTCGAGCTGTTGAATCGGAGGGTTTGGCCCACGGTGGCCTTTTTCGGAGCTGAGCAGCCGGCTGATCTCGTGTTGAACCTGCCCCAGACCGCGGCGGTATTTCGCACTCATCTGCAGCACCGGCAGCCCCAACGGCCCGCTCAGCAGAGCCGTATCGATCTGCACACCGAAGCGTTTGGCCTCATCAGCCATGTTCAGCAGCAGCAGGGCCGGCAGCCCCAGCTGTCGCACCTGCAGAGCCAGTCGCAATTGGCGGTCGATCTGGCTGGCATTGAGGATCACCACAACCAGATCCACGGGTGTGGATTCGAGGAAGCGGCGCACCACGGCCTCGTCATCCGAGTGGCCGCGCAAGTCGTAGATGCCTGGCAGATCGACCAGTTGGGCGTTGCCGCCAGCGAGGGGCAGCTCCGCCTGCATTAGCTCGACGGTCAGGCCGGGCCAGTTGCCGATATGAGCGTGGCTGCCGGTTAGCTGGCTGAACAGGGTGGACTTGCCCGTGTTGGGCATGCCCAGAACGGCGATCGTGTTCACGCAGCCAGGGCCACCCTGGCGGCATCGCGGCGCCTGAGCATCAGTTCGGTCATGCCTACGCGGATGTGCAGCGGGCCTGCCCACCAGCCGCGCCGCAGCATCTGCACTGGTTGTCCTTGGCGCAGGCCGAGAGCAGCGAGCCGCTGGCGCAGCCCCGCGTCGGCGGTCAGGGCGCTCACCGTGGCGGTGGCACCAGGTGCGAGGTCAGCGAGCCGGGCCGGACTGGACATGGCCGAGGCTTATTGCGAGTGAGTTGCAATATCTTATCCCCTGCAGGCGGTGGCTCGGCTGGGGCTTGTGGGCTGGCGTAATTCCAGGGCGATCGGGCCGGTGCCCAGCAGGATGTCCTTAGGGCGGTGCCAGGGCCTCAGCTTGGTTGTTGCAGCGTGGCCCGCAGTTCCAGCGGCAGGCTGGTTGCCAGCAGCACCAGCAGAAGCCCCCCGCTCTCACGCACACAGAGTTTTCGGTGCAGCTTTGCTTCCTTCTTTGATGGTTTTTCCAGTGGTTTTGTCATGCAAAAGGCCCTGCTGGAGGTGTCACAGCGCAGGCCCAGGGCCCTATGCCGCCCCCAACGCCGCTACCGCCTGATCGACAGCTGCTGCGAGCCCCATACCCAGATCGATGGCCTCTACGACAGCCTCGATGAGGCCATCGGCGAGGCGATCGCCTGGCTGCAGATCCATGGCCTCGATCCCCCGCACAGCCGGATCGGCGTTGAGGTGAGCACCGCCAGCGGCGACTGGCGCACCTGCCGGTTACCCGGCCCGTTGCTCTGCCCGTTGTTGTGCACCCTCCCGCGCTGAGGCCGGGGCCAAAGGACCAGGCAATGCGGGCAATCCATCAGATTGCAGGCCAAAACAGAAACCCCCTGGCAGCAGTGCCAAGGGGTTTCCGGAGCAGCCGGGTGACATGGACCCCGGAAACCGGTCCAGGGTGAATGAGAGTCCTCAGCCGGCCAGA
>CALJTZ010000520.1 GCA_937975655.1 uncultured Synechococcus sp.
CATGAAGGCCCGCCCCTTTCTGGCGGCATTACTGGCGGCGGCCCTGGCGTTGCTGACTCTGGGTGGCGTCGCCTGGTGGCTTCTGCTCCAGCGCAGTCCCCTGAGCCTGCAGCAGCAGCGGCTTGTCTTGCCTGTGGCCGCACGCTTCGTGCCCCGCACGGCTCCCCTGAGCCTCCACTGGTTGGTGGGGCCGGACCAGCCCGCCGCCTATGCCAGGGCTGTGGCCCCGCCGCGGCAACGCCGTCAGGCCGCCGCCGCGGCCGATCGCCTGCGGGATGGGGCCTTTGCTGCCGCTGGTCTGGATTACGCCACCGAATTGGCGCCCTGGCTGGGGGGGCAGAGCAGCCTGGCCCTGCTCACGCCCCCGGGCGAGGAGGGCGAGCCAGGTTGGGTGCTCGCCCTGCGCAGTCGCGATAACGAGGGGGCACGCCGGTTCCTGCAGCGCTTCTGGCAAACCCGCAGCCTCGCCGGCACCGATCTCCAGATCAGCAGCTATCGCGGCATGGGCCTGATCAGCGGCCGTGGCGCGCTGATCGGCCAGGACCCCAGACCTCTGGCCACGGCGCTGATCAACGATGACCTGGTGCTGATTGCCTCGGGTCGTGGCGCCCTGGAGCAGGCCCTGGACGTATCCCAGATCGATGAGCTCAACCAGGCGGCCAGCCCCCAGCTCCAACATGCCATCGCCCAGCTGGGCCAGGGCATCGCGCTGCTCACGGCCCGGCCCCAGGCCATGGAGCAGTGGCTT
Organism: uncultured Synechococcus sp.; assembly: GCA_937975655.1. Lineage (GTDB taxonomy): Bacteria > Cyanobacteriota > Cyanobacteriia > PCC-6307 > Cyanobiaceae > Vulcanococcus. The sequence continues at coordinate 749 of CALJTZ010000520.1, forward strand.
GGCCTGCCGGCAGGGACCGCCGCTGCCGATTCCCCCCTCACGGAGCTGGTGGCGTCGCTGGTGCCTTCCGGCCGAGGGCTGATGCTCGATGCCGTGCTCCAGCTCAACGCCCCCGTGGCCCAGAACGTCCTCAGCGGCGGTGATGGGCTGCTGCGTCAGCTGCACACTCCGGCCACCAGCCTTGCCCTGATCCAGAACCCCGCCCAGCTGTTGGCGCCTTCTGGGGACCCCTGGCAGGCCATCGCCGGCCCGCTGCTGGCCCAGGCCCTGGGCCGGGAGCAGGGACCCTTGCCCACTCTGGTGGCCGCCGCCGATCCGGGGCCGCTCCTCTGGGCTCAGCAGCGGGAGGGCTGGTTGCTCGGAACCCGCGCCAACACGCCCGATCCGCTCGAGCTCCAGAGCGCGCTGGAGTCTCAGGGGTTCTCAACCTCCCCGCTGCAGAGCAAGGGCCGCACCCTGCTCGCCTGGACCCAGTTGCAGTCCAAGCCGGTGAAGGGCAACCCCGATCAGCTGCAGGCCCGCCTTGCGGGTGCCCGGGCAGCTGATGCTGGCCTGGCCTGGTGGGGTCAGGGCCTGGCTGTGCTCGACCAACAACAGGAGGGGCGCCAGGGGCCCCAGGCCCGTCAGCGGCAGCTGGAGCAGCTGGACACGCCGCAGGCCCCCGTTCAGTGGGCCATGGATGCCGCCACAGCCCGCGGGCTGCTGGAGCAGTGGCAGCCCTGGCGCCTGCTCACCACCCTTTCCAGCTCACCGCTCAGCGCCACGGTGGAGGGAGCGGCCCTGAGCCTGCAGGGCGAGGCTGAGGCCAACGCCCTGCGCCTGCGCGGCCAGCTGGACTTGAGCTGATGGCAGGTCGGAAGCGGGAGGTGTTGCTGCTGCGCCACGGCATTGCCGAGGAGCGCGGTGAGGGGCTGGACGATGCCCAGCGGGCTCTGACGCCCCAGGGGCGTGAGCGCGCCGCCCTGGTGATCCAACGCCTGGTGGAGTGCGATCTCCTCTGTGATGTGGTGCTGAGCAGCCCCCTGGTGCGGGCGAGGCAGACGGCGGAGCTGGTGCGTGAGTTCGGCCTGGCCCCAGATCTCGAGCTGGCCTCAGCGCTGGCCCCCCTGGCCGACCCCCTACCCCTGTTGGAGCGCTGGCTTGGGCCTGTGTCGCCCCGTCCCGATTGGCAGCGCCTGGCGCTGGTGGGCCATGAGCCCGACCTGAGCACTTTGGCGGCCCTGCTGATCGGCATTCCCATGGCGGCAGCGCCCCATGCCCTGCGCCTCAAGAAGGCCGGCGCGGCCCTGTTGCAGTGGCCGGCCAAGCCCGAGGGCTCGCTGCTCGGCACGGCGCGCCTGAGCCTGCTGCTCACCCCCAAGAGCCTGCTGGCGGGCCCCTAGCGCCGCCACGCCCCTCTGCTGCGAGCGCTACGGAGTTGCAGCCGCGAGGGCCTTAGGTTTCGGGGAGCAGTTGTTGGGCGGGAGATGGTGCTCGAGGCGGGACAGGCAACGGCCCCATTGGCCGCACCGGCGTTTCGCCCGGGCCTCGAGGGTGTGCCTGCCACCCAGTCGGCGGTGTGCGATATCGATGGCCAGAACGGCCTGCTCACCTACCGCGGCTATCGGGTGGATGAGCTGGCCGCCCAGAGCACCTTCCTGGAAACGGCGTACCTGCTGATCTGGGGCGAGTTGCCCACCGCGGATCAGCTGCAGGAGTTTGAGCACGAGGTGCAGATGCACCGGCGGGTGAGCTTCCGCATCCGCGACATGATGAAGAGCTTCCCCTCCGGGGGACACCCGATGGATGCGCTGCAGGCCAGTGCGGCCTCCCTCGGGCTCTTCTATTCCAGGCGCGCCCTCGACAATCCGGAATACATCTATTCCGCCGTGGTGCGGCTGATCGCCAAGATCCCCACCATGGTGGCGGCCTTCCAGTTGATCCGCAAAGGCCAGGATCCGATCCAGCCCCGCGACGATCTGGCCTATGCGGCCAATTTTCTCTACATGCTCACCGAGCGGGAGCCCGACCCGCTGGCGGCGCGCATCTTTGATGCCTGTCTGATCCTCCACGCCGAGCACAGCCTCAACGCCAGCACCTTCAGTGCCCGCGTGACCGCCAGCACCCTCACCGATCCCTATGCGGTGGTGGCTTCGGCGGTGGGCACCCTGGCGGGCCCCCTGCATGGCGGCGCCAACGAAGACGTGCTGGCCATGCTCGAGACCATCGGCACGGCGGATCAGGTGGAGCCCTGGCTCGACCGGGCGATTGCCGAGAAGCAGAAGATCATGGGCTTCGGCCACCGGGAATACAAGGTGAAGGACCCCCGGGCGGTGATCCTGCAGAAGCTGGCCGAAGAACTGTTTGATCAGTTCGGCCACGATCCCCTCTACGACCTGGCCCGCAAGCTCGAAGAGGCGGCCGCCGAGCGCCTTGGCCCCAAGGGCATCTACCCCAACGTGGATTTCTATTCCGGCCTGGTGTACCGCAAGCTGGGCATCCCGGAAGACCTGTTCACGCCGATCTTCGCCATTGCCCGTACCACGGGCTGGCTCGCCCACTGGAAAGAGCAGCTCGGGGCAAACCGCATCTACCGCCCCACGCAGATCTACACCGGCAGTACGGGGCGCCAGTGGCAGCCCCTCGAGGCCCGCTGAACCACCTCCGCAACCCGACTCTGGCTGCGGCCGCCTAAGTTGCCCCCATCAAGCCCTGAAGCATGGTGACCGTCACCGCCGGACTCCAAGCCAGCCTTCTGGCCACCACAACGGCCGCCACCACGGCGGGTGTTGTGGCCCCGGGCCTCGACCTCGAGGCCAGCTTCACCGATCTGCTCCAGGGTCTGGGGCTCAGCCCCGGGGCTGCCCATCTGCTGTGGCTGCCCCTGCCCATGCTCCTGGTGCTGGTGGCGGCCGTGGTGGGCGTGCTGGTGAACGTGTGGCTGGAGCGCAAGATCTCCGCCGCCGTGCAGCAGCGCATCGGCCCCGAATACGCCGGAGCCCTGGGCATCCTTCAGCCCATGGCCGATGGCCTCAAGCTGCTGTTCAAGGAAGACATCATTCCCGCCCGGGCCGATGGCCTGCTGTTCACCCTCGGCCCCGTGCTGGTGCTGGTGCCGGTGATCCTGAGCTGGCTGGTGGTGCCCTTCGGCCAGCACCTGCTGATCAGCAACGTGGGTGTGGGGATCTTCCTGTGGATTTCCCTCAGCAGCATCCAGCCGATTGGCCTGCTGATGGCGGGCTATGCCTCCAATAACAAGTACTCGCTGCTGGGTGGTCTGCGGGCGGCGGCCCAGTCGATCAGCTACGAGATCCCCCTGGCCCTGGCGGTGCTGGCCGTGGTGATGATGAGCAACTCGCTCAGCACCGTTGACATCGTCAACCAGCAGACGGGGGCGGGGATCCTGAGCTGGAACATCTGGCGCCAGCCGGTGGGCTTCGTGATCTTCTGGATCTGCGCCCTGGCCGAATGCGAGCGCCTCCCCTTCGACCTACCCGAGGCCGAAGAGGAACTGGTGGCCGGCTACCAGACCGAGTACTCGGGCATGAAGTTCGCGCTCTTCTACCTGGGCAGCTACATCAACCTGGTGCTCTCCGCCCTGCTGGTGGCGGTGCTCTATCTCGGCGGCTGGGGCTTCCCTCTGCCGGTGGAATGGATCGTGGGCCTCACCGGCCAGCCGATTGATGCTCCGCTGGTGCAGGTGATCACCGCCACCACCGGCATCGTGATGACGGTGCTCAAGGCCTACCTGCTGGTGTTCTTCGCGATCCTGCTGCGCTGGACCGTGCCTCGGGTGCGGATTGACCAGCTGCTCGATCTGGGCTGGAAGTTCCTGCTGCCCATCGCCTTGGTGAACCTGCTGGTCACTGCAGGTCTCAAGCTCGCCTTCCCCGCCTTCTTCGGCGGCTGATTCCTCAACTTCAAAGTCGTCGGGCCATCATGGTGCCGGCGATCCAGCCCCTCGCTCCCCTCCATGTTCGGGTTCCTCAAAAAAGTCGGTGACTACACCCGCGATGCGGTGGGTGCGGCCAACTACCTGACCCAGGGCCTGTCAGTGACGTTCGATCACCTGCGCCGCAGGCCGATCACCGTTCAGTACCCCTACGAGAAGCTGATTCCCTCCGAGCGCTATCGGGGGCGGATCCACTACGAATTCGATAAGTGCATCGCCTGTGAGGTGTGTGTGCGCGTCTGCCCGATCAACCTGCCGGTGGTGGATTGGGTGATGAACAAGGCCACCAAGAAGAAGGAGCTGCGCAACTACTCGATTGATTTCGGGGTGTGCATCTTCTGTGGCAACTGCGTGGAGTACTGCCCCACCAACTGCCTCTCCATGACCGAGGAATATGAGCTGGCGGCCTTTGATCGCCACAGCCTGAACTACGACAACATCGCCCTCGGTCGCCTGCCCACCAGTGTCACCACGGATCCAGCCGTGGTGGCCCTCAAGGAGCTGGCCTATCTGCCCAAGGGCGTGATGGATCCCCATGGGGTGGATCCCAGTCGCCCCCGGGCAGGCAAGCTGCCCGAGCAGGTGCTGGAAAGCCTGCACAAGGATGCCCCTGCGGCCGCGCCAGCCGCCGCTGCTGCTACAACCGCCCCTGCCGCTGAGGAGACCAACGGATGACGATCGCCTCCTCCACCCAGTTCATCTGCTTCATCGCCCTGTCCGCGGCTGTGGCCATCGGCGCTTTGGGCGTGGTGCTGCTCCCGAACATCGTGTATTCCGCCTTCCTGTTGGGCGGTGTGTTCCTTTCGGTGGCCGGTCTCTACCTGCTGCTGAACGCCAGTTTCGTGGCCGCCGCCCAGGTACTCGTGTACGTGGGTGCGGTGAACGTGCTGATCCTGTTCGCGATCATGCTCGTGAACAAGAAGGAGAACCTGGCGGCGATTCCAGGGCTGGCCCTGCGCCGGGTGCTGTCTGGCGCGGTCTGTGCCGGCCTGTTTGCCCTGTTGCTGCGGGTGGCCTTCACCACCCCCTGGGCCACCCCAGGCCCCGAGCCCCTGGGTGATGAGGCCACCATCCGCATCGGTGAGCACCTGTTCAGCGACTACCTCCTGCCCTTTGAGCTGGCCTCGGTGTTGCTGCTGATGGCCATGATCGGCGCCATCGTGCTGGCCCGCCGCGATGTGTTCACCACCGACATCGCCACCGGTGAGCCTGCCGATCAGGGCTTGATCGAAAAGAGCCGAACTCCTTTGTTGCTTGATCAAACCGGCCCGGCCAATGCCGGCCTTCAGGCGCCCCTGCTGGAAACAAACCCATGACTCTCGACCTCACCACCGTTCCGCTGCAGGGCTACCTGGCCCTGGCCGCCATCCTGTTCTGCACAGGAGTGTGGGGCCTGATCAACAGCCGCAACGCCGTGCGGGTGCTGATGAGCATCGAGCTGATGCTCAATGCCGTGAACATCAACCTGATGGCTTTCTCCAGCTACCTGGATGGCCAGTTGATCCGCGGCCAGGTGTTCGCCATTTTCGTGATCACCGTGGCCGCCGCCGAGGCCGCCGTGGGCCTGGCGATCCTGCTTTCCCTGTATCGGAACCGTGAAACGGTCGACATGGAGCGTTTCAACCTGCTGCGTTGGTAGACATCCGGCCGATCAAGCCATTGTCGTCAAGATCTTGGTTGAAAAGCTGTTCGTCTTTTAGGATCTCTTGCCTGCTTAGTCCGTGAGTCGGGAAGGCAATATTGTTGTCAATGATAGTTTTCAGAATCTTCACTTCCTTGCTGCTTCCGGCTGGGCGTTTGTGGTAGACGACTGCATAACTGTTGTTTGTCCCTCCCTCGATGATGATGTCTTTGACGGTGTTGAGATCCGTTAGGGCGAACTGATTCGATTCCAGTAACTTGCCTTCCGAGCCTGTTCGCGGTGCTTGGGCGCCGTCCGTGGCCGGTTCTAGTTCATTGAGCGTCCCACTCATCTCGGTATCCAAGGTCGCCAGTTGAACCTGGAGTTCCATGGAGGCCGGTACTTGGCGACTCCACAAAGGCGTGGCTTTTCTGGCTAAGGCATGAACGGCTGGATCGGTTTCAATGCTGGCGTAGGAGTAGCTTTTCCAGCTTGGATTCCCGTCGGCTCCGTCTTCACGGATCCATAGTTTACTGGCTTGTTCGTCGATGGTAAGATTGTTGATCTTCGGATTGCTCTCAGTCGGCGAAGATGCTTGGCCTTGGTAGCGAATATCCCAATAATAACCAAGGGTCATGGTGTCTATTTGAGTAACAATCCGTTCGGAGCGCTGCTTCATGCTGTTCAGCCGTTCCGGATCATTGCGTAGAGTTGTGTCATTCCACCGAAACAACGGTGATCCCTGGTCTACGGAAAATCCATATTGATCCTTGTAGGCGACTAGGTCTTGATCTTGACTGGCATCTGAAGATGATTCCATCTCGACCTGCCCAAAAAATCCAAGGTTGTCTTTCCCAATTTGTTGATAACCAGGTTGGCTTCGGGTAAAGTCCCATGCATACCATGCTCCACTGCTCGCTGAATCCTCAATCTCTTCGAAGATC
>CALJTZ010000521.1 GCA_937975655.1 uncultured Synechococcus sp.
CCTACACGACGCTCTTCCGATCTACCGCCGCCGTGATCCTGATCAGCCAGAACGATCGGGTTGACCGCAAGCTCTGAGCCGCTGCTGGCCCTGGTGCCCTAGCGGCTCCCAGCAACCCGCCTACAGTGGCAAGACAGGGCCTCTTGATCTGTGGTTAACGCCAGCCTGAATTGGGCCAGCATTGTCGGCATCGTGCTGGCTGTTGGCGGAGCCCTCCTCTACTTCATGAGGAGCTTCAAGCCAGCCCTGGCGCGCGACTACGACGTGTTTTTTGCCGCCGTGGGCCTGCTCTGCGGCGGCATTTTGTTCTTTCAGGGTTGGCGCCTCGATCCAATCCTCCAGTTCGGCCAGTTCCTGCTGGCCGGCACCACCGTGTTCTTCGCCTACGAGAGCGTGCGGCTGCGGGGCGTGACCACCGAGCAGGCCCGCCGTTCCTCCTATTTCGACGACGACGAGCCCCCTGCTAAGCCCCGCATGGGCGGTGGACGGGAGTGGGGTGAGGGCGTGGACCGCTTCGACGAACCCCAGCCCCTGCGGCGCCGCATCCGCTCCCGGGAGGACGGCTACGACGAAGGTCGCCCCGAGGAGGACGACTTCTACCGGCCCCGCCGCCCTGCGGCCCGGGCCGCTATCCCCGAGCGGGCCGCCTCCCGCGGGGGGCGCCCGGAACCCGGCCCCGAAGACGCTCCGAGCCGCTTCCGGGCAGGGGGTCCGTCAGCCACTGGTGCTGCTTCCGCCGATTTCGGTGCCCGACGCCAGGGGCGCGACGACCAGCGCCGCGGCAGCAGACCCGCTGCCCCTGCCGCCGAAAGCATGCCCCGCTCCAGTCGGCGGCCTGCCCCTGGAGTACCTCAAGGCGCTCCCTATCAGGAGCGCCCCAGCAGAGATCGCCCCAACCCCAGCAACGGCCCTGCGGATCCAGCCGTGAGTGATGCCGATTTCAGCCCTGTGCGGCCCACCCCCCGCCCGCCGGCTGGGGCACCCCGCGATAACAGCTCCCGTTTCGACGACTGACGGCCCTGGGCTTGTCCGTTCAACCCCACAGCTCTTGCCGCTGCCGCTGGGCCGGCATCGCCACCCTCCTCAGCGCCAGCCTGTTGCTCTGGGGCTGTACCACCCCATGGGGACTGCGTCGCCAGCCGGCCGCGCCCCTGGGCATCGGCCAGGAATCCCGCCAGGATCCCGCCCTCAGTGGTGATGGCCGGCTGCTCGCCTCGGTGGTGGAACGGGGAGGGCGCAGCACGGTGATGCTGCAGGAGCGCAGCAGCGGCAAGGTACTGCCCCTGCGCCACCTGCGGCGCCAGCAACCCCACAGCTCACCCTCCCTGAGCTGGAACGGCCGTTACCTGGCCCTGGTGGTGCAGCAGGGGCCGCGCCGCCAAGCCGTGATCGAAGATCGCGCCAACGGACAACTGCACCCGCTGCTGCTGCCGGCCGGCCGCGAACCCCAACGGCTCAGCCTTGCCCCCGATGCACGCCGGGTGGCCCTCGAAGTGCTCGACAACGGCCAGGCCCGCGTGGAGGTGTTTGACCTGAGCGGACTGCTGGAGCCCGACCAGGCACCGGGGCAGCCCGTGAGCGGCGGCGGCCTTTCGCGATGAAACCAAGAGCCCTGCTGGCTGTGGCGCTTGGGCTCTCGAGCCTGCTGGGGGGGTGCCTAGGCGGCAACCTGAGACCGCTGCAAGGCCTCAACCTCCAACTCGCCCGTGGAGGCACCAGCCATTCCCCTGCACTGAGCGGCAACTGGCTGGCCCTGATCACGGGCCACCAGGGCCGCGATCAAGTTCAACTGGTGAACCTGAGCAGCTCCGCCCCGGTTCCCCTGCTGGGGCTCAACCGCCCCGATGCCCAACCACTCAGCATCACGGTGGATCAGCGGGGGGAGCGGCTGGCGCTGGTGCGCCAACGGGAGGGACGCACGGAGCTGGTGCTCTACCGGCGCTCTCTGCAGAGCCTGCAAGCCATTCCCATAGAACCAGCCGGCGTTCCCCGGCTGGTGCAACTCAGTGCCGACGGCCGCGTTCTTGCCGTGGAGGTGAGTCGGGGCGGGCAGTGGCAGGTGGACTTGCTCACCCTGCCCTGAACCCGGCACCGGCCGCAGCTCAGGTCACAAACCCTGCCCACTGCAGAAAGGTTTGGCCGCTCAGCGCCTCCAACAGCAGGATCGCGGCGAAGCCCACCATGGCGAAGCGGCCATTCACCCGCTCGGCGTAGGCACTCCAGCCGAAGGCCGGCACATCGTTGGTGGTGGCGCTGGTGGCCGGGGACTCCACCTGGGGAGTGGGAGCGTCGGCGGGCAGCGGAGCGGAAGGGGGCATGGGGAATCAGGCGCCGGGGTTGAAGTCATAGCTGGCGGCGGGGAGCAACTTCCAGCCGCCCTGGCCGTCCAGTTCGAGCACGGTGTCGTGGAAGGCCTTGAGGGTGGGGCGATGGCCCACGCTCACAAAGGCCATCTCGCGCTGGGTGAGCAGCTGATAGAGGCGTTTCTCGGTGGTCACATCCAGGGCACTGGTGGCCTCATCGAGCACCACAAACCGCGGCGAGTTAAGCAGCAGCCGTGCGAAGGCCAGGCGTTGCTGCTCCCCCAGAGAGAGAAGGCGCTGCCAATCCTGCTTGATGTCGAAATCGGGATAGCGCTGCACCAACTCCTGCAGGCACACCTCTTCCAGCACGCTGCGCAGGTGCTCATCGGTGAAGCGGCTGGGGTTCTGGGGGTAGCAGAGCTGCTCGCGCAAGCTGCCCAGAATCATGTAGGGCTTCTGGGGGATGAACAGCAGCTCCAGCAGAGGTGGCCGCTCCACCTGGCCAGCCGCGGGGGGCCAGAGGCCACTCACCATGCGCAACAGCGAGGTCTTGCCGCAGCCACTGGGGCCCACCACCAGCACCCGCTGATTGAAGCCCACCTCCAGGCTCAGATCCCGGATCAGCAGGCGATCGCTCTGGGGTGGCACCAGATCCACATGGCTCAGCAGAATTGAGGCACCGGCGCGCTCGCTGGAGCTGGCGGCCCGGTCAGCGCTATTGATCGCCTCCACCTTGCCCTGGAAACCCTCCAGTCGGCTGATGGAGGCGGAGAAGGCAGCCAGTCGATCGATGTTGTTCACGATGTAACTCACCGAAAACAACACCTGGCTGAAGGCAATGCTCGCCTGTCCAAACACCCCGAAGTCCACCTGCTTGGCGAAATAGATCGGGGCAATCACCAGCCAGGGCAAAAAGCGAGAGAAGTAGTCGTAGGAGCGCTGGATCACACTGATCAGGGCTTCCCAGACGATCAACTTGTTGTAGTTGCGAATGGCACCACCGAGGCGCCGCTCGGCCTCGCGGGACTCCTGCTCCTCCCCCCGGTAAAAGGCAATCGATTCGGCGTTGTCGCGGATGTGCACCAGGCCGTAACGGAAGTCGGCTTCCAGGCGCAGCTGGTCGTAGTTGAGGGCCACCAGCTTGCGGCTGGCAAAGATGATCACGGCCGTGCCCGCCACCGAATACACCAGAAGCCACAGGGCCAGCTTGGTGCTGATGGTCCAGAGCACCACGATGAAGCTCACAAAGGTGAGCAGCGCCGAGACGATCTCAACGGTGACGCTCAGGCTGGTGCTGGTAAAACTGGCCGCATCCTGGGAAATCCGCTGGTCGGGGTTATCGATCTCCTCGGCCGTTTCATCGTTGGGGTTGAGAACGTAGTAGGCCCGATTGGAGAGGTAGCGAGTTAACAAGCGGCCGCTTAACCACTCGCGCCACAGCAGGCCCAGGCGGGGGATCAGGTAACTCTGCAGTGCCCTGATTGGCAGCGCCAGCACCAGGCAGAAGGCATAGATCGCCACCACCTGCCAAAACTGATCAGCCTGGTAGGCCACCAGGGTGTTATCAACGTTGCGGGCCACATAACTGATGCCCACGTTGATGCCATTGATCACCAGGATCAGCAGCGTGATCACCCCCATCAACAGCCAGGGCAACCAGCGCCCCTGGCGCAACTTGCCGCGCAGGGCCACAAAACAGCCGCCACCAGCGGCAAACAGGGCCATCAGCACCGCCCCCAGCGGACTGCGCCAAATGGCGGCCACCTGCTGAGGCACACCGGGCAGGAAACGGCCCTGCAGCTCCGGGATCAAGGCACCGGACAGGGCCACAACGCCGGTGAGTAGCAGCAACGTGCTGCCCACAACCACCGCCAACAGGGAGCCGATCAGCAGCAGGAACTGCCAGGCACGGGTTTCCTCCAGGGGCAGGAAATAGGGCTGGGCCAGGCGCTGCAGCTTGCCGAGCTGGCTGCGGAAGGCCGACAGGGGGCTCATGACGGTGGGCAAGTGCCGCCATTCTCACCGCTGCCGGGGACAACGGAGAACAGGCGCCCCGTTAACCGGGTGGCCAGGCCAGGGCACGGCCGCCGATCACGTGGACGTGCAGGTGAAAGACGGTCTGGCCGGCTTCGGCGCCGCTGTTGATCACGGTGCGGAAACCCGTGAGCCCCTCCTGACGTGCCACCTGGGCGGCCACCAACAGCAGATGGCCCAGCAACTCGGCCTGCTGCGGCTCAGCCTCCGCCAGATTCACGATGGGCTGCCGGGGGATCACCAGGATGTGCACCGGAGCCTGGGGCTGCACATCCCGGAAGGCCAGGCAGCGCTCGTCGGCAAACACCTGATCGCACGGGATCTCTCCTCGCAGGATGCGGCCAAAAATCGTGTCGTTGACGGGCTCAGCCATGGCCAGCGGCGGCGGTTGCAAGCGGGCAGACGCAACAGGGGTGGAACAACACCTCTGGTTTGTCCTGATGGCTGATGTTGGCACGATGCAGCGGCGGGGCCCTGCTGGGGCTGGAGGCCGTGGAGGTGTCCGTGGAGGTGGACATCGCCCCAGGGCTGCCTGGGCTGCTGATGGTGGGACTGGCTGACGCGGCCGTACAGGAATCGCGGGAGCGGGTGCGCGCCGCGGTGCGCAACAGCGGGCTGCGCATGCCGCTCACCCGGGTGATCGTGAATCTGGCTCCGGCCGACCTACGCAAGGAAGGGCCAGCCTTCGATCTGCCGATCGCCCTGGCGGTGCTGGTGGCCAGCGGCCAACTGGCTCCTCCCCTGCTGGAGGGCATCTGGGCCGCGGGCGAACTGGGCCTGGATGGCAGCCTGCGACCGGTGCGCGGCGCCGTGGCCCTGGCCATCGCGGCCCGGCGCGCCGGTGCACGAGCCCTGGTGATCCCGCAGGCCAACGCCACCGAAACCGCCCTGGTGGAAGGGCTGAGGGTGTGGGCCGCCGCCGATCTGCCCCAGGTGCTGGCGCTGCTGGCCAACCCCGCCCTGGCCAGCCGAACCACGCTGCCCTGCCCCGCCACTCCAGCCCCTGCCGACGGGCCAGACCTGGCCGAGGTGCAGGGGCAGCTGCATGGCCGCCGAGCCCTGGAGATCGCCGCGGCCGGTGGCCATCACCTGCTGCTGGTGGGTCCCCCCGGGAGCGGCAAAACCATGCTGGCGCGCCGCCTACCGACGCTGCTGCCACCCCTGGAGCGCGACGAGACCCTGGAACTGAGCCAGCTGTATTCCGTGGCGGGTCTGCTGAGCCAGGGCATCGGCCTGCTCCAGCAGCGGCCCTTTCGTGCCCCGCACCATGGCTGCTCCAGTGCTGCCCTAGTGGGCGGCGGCAGCATTCCCCGGCCCGGCGAACTGGCCCTCGCCCACCGCGGCGTGCTGTTTCTCGATGAGCTGGCGGAATTCCGGCGAGACGTGTTGAACCAGCTGCGCCAGCCCCTGGAAGAGGGGGAGGTGTGGGTGAGTCGCGCCAGACAGCGGGTGCGTTTCCCCTGCGAGATTGCCCTGGTGGCAGCCACCAATCCCTGCCCTTGCGGCTGGTTTGGCGATCCCTTGCGGCCCTGCCGCTGCGGCACCGGCCTGCGGGAGCGCTACTGGGGCAAGCTGGCCGGCCCGCTAATGGATCGCATTGATCTGCAGGTGGTGGTGCGCCGACTGGACGCAGCGGACCTGGGCCGCCGCTACCGCCAGGACAGCCACCAGAGCGCACCCGAATCCAGTGCCGTGGTGGCGGGCCGGGTAGCCGCCGCCCGCTCACGCATGGGCCAGCGCAACCCGAGCGGCCTGGCCAACAGCCGCCTCAGCGGCCAGCAGCTCCGCCAGCACGGCCAGTTCGAGCCCCTTGCCCTGGAGCTGTGGCAGCAGGCCATGGAGCAGCGCGGCCTGAGCGCCCGATCCTCCGAGCGGGTGCTGCGGGTGGCCCGCACCATCGCCGACCTCAGCGGAGACCCTCAAGTCGGCCCCGGTGCCGTGGCCGAAGCCCTGAACTACCGCAGCTTTGATCAGGGCCGCGAGCCCTGATGAGCGGGGGCGCCCATCAACCCTTGTGGGGATGATCGCGGTAGGGCTGCACACCCACATTCGGAGGCCTGTGCAGGCGCTCCTCCCGAGGGTCGCCAAAGGCATAGGCCACGCTTGTGCCGAACCAGCTGTTGAGTGCAGCCATGAGCTTGTCCACGGGAGCCTCCGGGGGATCAATCCCATCATTGGCGCGCCAACAACAAAGCGGGAACCGGTAGAAACACCGATTCCCGCTTGGAAGGGGGCTGATTGCAACAGCTGGGCGATCAGCGACGACGACGACGCTGCTGGGCCTTGCGCTTGTACTTCTCGGTGGGGGTTTCGTGGTGACGCAGGCGCTTGAGGTCAGCGAAAATCCCGGCCTTGGACACCTGACGCTTGAAACGGCGCAGCGCCGATTCGATGCCTTCGTTTTCGCCGACGGTGACCTGGGTCATGTACCGCTCAATGGATTCTGCAGTTGGACGATGGTAGCAACTGCCCCGCCGAGGTCAGGACCGGGGCACGGCTGGGGCGGGAGGAACAGGCAGAGCGGGCTGAGGCGCCACAGGCGCGGCGATGGGGGTGCCCTCAGGCCAACCATCTCGGTAGAGATACACGTGCCCCAGTGCCCGGCCACCGAACTGGCGCCGCATCAGCTTCCAGCCCGGCTCAGGCACCAGCAGCAGGAAGCCCCCGGCCTGCCCTCCCGTGCGGGCCACCACCATTTCCGGACCAACGCCGGCCTTGGTGGGCAGGGCCAGCAGAACATTGTCACCACCCTGGCGCACCACGCTGAGGCGATACACCGTGGCCAGATCGGAGCCACCCACCCGCACCGAGTAGCCGTTGGCATCGATGAAGCGGTTGCAGATGCCGGTGAAATCAAAGGTGGCGAGCAGCGGATTCACCACCGCCGGGCTCGAACCCTGGACCTCGAAACAGGGACGGGCTGCACTGCGCTGCTCATAGATGTTGAGCTGGGCCCGGCTGCCATCCCCGATCGGCGCCGCCACGATCACAAAGCGGTTCTGCTCCACCTCCGCGGCATTGAACAGGGCCTGAGCCTGGGCGGGAGCCTGTGGGCCCATCAGGACAGTGCAGGCCAGGGCGCCGGCAGAGGCCAAGCCGCTGACGGAGAGCAGCGAAACCAGGGAACGAGCCGGCGTCTTCACAGCGGAACGGAGGGCAGTGGGGGGATCGTAGAAGTGCTGGCCACGATCGCCATGGGGTTCAGGCCGGCTTGTTGATGCGGATGGCCACGAGCAGGCTGAGCAGGGTTCCAGGCAGCGCCAAACCGAGGATCAGGCGGGTGGTGGCCACACCCAGGTCGGGGTCGCCATAGGCCAGCTCAAACACGGAGCCGGTGGCGGCGATCCCAAGGATGCAGGCCAGGGCGAGGAACAGGCCCGCCAGGGGTTTCATGGGCATGGGTTCAAAGCTCCTGAATCAGGCGACGGGTCGCACATCGGCGCGATTAAAGCCCTTCTCGTTCAGGCCCTCCTGCAGCTTGGCCTCGTCGGTGACGCGATCCACGAACAGCACCCCATTGAGGTGATCCATCTCGTGCTGGATGCAGCGGGCCATCAGGCCGTCGGCCTTGAGTTTCTTAGGGCGCCCCATCTCATCGCGGTAACCCACCTCCACCACGCTGGGCCGCACCACATCGAGGTACACCCCCGGAATGCTGAGGCAGCCCTCCTCGTAGGTGCAGATCGTGCCGCCCACCCCCGTGATCTCGGGGTTGACCAGCACCAGCGGCGGGCTGCTGGGGTCCTCCAGTTCCAGGTCAATCACCAGCAACTGCTGATGCACCCCGATCTGGGGAGCCGCCAAGCCGATGCCGCGAGCGGCGTACATGCTCACCAGCATGTCCCGGGCGAGGGCGCGCACGGCGTCATCCACCTTGCCAATGCGCCGCGCCGGCGTGCGCAGCACCTCGTCGCCCAGCTGGTGGATGTCGTAGGGAGGGTTGTCCACCGGCTCCTTGGACACCTGCAGGCGACCCGACAGCTCTGCGGAGCGCGCCAACCTGGCGAAGCTGCTGGCCAAGGCGTGTCCTCACTGGCGCTTTGTTAAGGGCGATTCTAGGAGCTGCCCAATGGAGCAATCGGTGATCCAGTACCCAGGCGCCCTGCCTGCAGGGGTGGTGGTGGGCGAGACGCCAAGCCTGCGGGAACCCCAGCTGCTGGGTGGGGTGCTCCATTG
>CALJTZ010000522.1 GCA_937975655.1 uncultured Synechococcus sp.
CGCCCATGACAACGCGCTTGAGCGCGCCGTTCTTGAAAATAGAGAACACCTTGATGGGCAGCTTTTGGTCGCGGCACAGCGCGAAGGCGGTGGCGTCCATGATGCCGAGATTTTGGCCAATCGCCTCATCAAAGCTGATTTCGGTGTAACGCGTGGCGTTGGGGTCTTTCTTGGGGTCAGCGGTGTAAACACCGTCGACCTTGGTGGCTTTGAGCACCATCTCTGCACCAATTTCAGCACCGCGCAAAGCAGCTGCCGTGTCGGTGGTGAAGAAGGGGTTGCCGGTACCGGCAGCAAACACCACCACTTTGCCCTCTTCAAGGTATTGCAAAGCTTTGGGGCGCACATAAGGCTCAACCACTTGGTCAATCGCAATGGCCGACATGACACGTGCGGTCAAACCCGTCTTGTTCATGGCATCAGCCAAGGCCAATGAGTTCATCACAGTGGCCAACATACCCATGTAATCGGCCGTGGCGCGATCCATGCCAGCGGCCGAGCCCTTGAGGCCGCGGAAGATGTTGCCCCCGCCCACCACGATCGCCAGCTGGGTGCCATCGGCCACCACCTGGGCCACATCGGCGGCGATGGCATTCACGATGGCCGGGTCAATGCCGTAGCCCTGGTTGCCCATCAGGGCTTCACCACTGAGCTTGAGCAGCGCGCGCTTGTACCCCATGGCAGGCCTTGATTTGCCGGAGCGTAGCAACGGCCTTGCACGCTGACCTCCAGGCCGCTTCAGTAACACCAAGCGAGTGCGCCATGGCCCCGCGTCCCCCCGGCCAACCCCGCTCCAGCGCCGTATTGGCGCGCCTCACCCTCTCGGTGCTGGTGAGCAGCCTGGCGCTGCTACAGGGGGATCTGGGTTAAAAAGTGGCCGGCAGCGTGGACCTGGCTGTCTGCAGTGGGGCTTGTCCCAGTCCTGGGCGCGGGCGCTGTTGTTCAGCCGTTAACCAGCCGGCCATCGTCGGCATGGCTGCGGTACTCAGCTGGCAGTCCCACGCGGCAGCATCGAACTGGGCAAACCAGCGCCTGAACCCGGGAAGCGCCGAAAGATCGAGGGTCTCGACGACCTGCCCCACCAGGCCAACCTGTCGCCACCCGAGGGCTGTCGCTCTCCCCTCTGCTCGGTCCACCACGACCCACACCATCGGCGGCATGGCGCTGGGCAACGAGGAGTGACTTAGTGCGATCCCCATAGAAGATCAGAACCTGGTGCTTCGGCCCAAGCCGCAGAGCAGCGTGACGAAGAGAACGCGTGATGGGTCGTCTCTCTCCGATCACCCCAGGCGAACGTCTCCAGGAGGGGTTCCTTGAGCCACTGGGCATCAGTCAGTACGAGTTTGCCAAGGCCATCGGCGTGCCGGCTTCCCGCATCAGCGAGATCATGGCGGGCGAGCGCGCGATCACGCCCGACACCGACCTACGGCTTTGCGGGGTGCTGGGACTCAGCCCTGACTATTGGTTGCGCGCCCAGACGGCCCACGACGACGACGTGGCCTCACTCCCCCAGCGCTTCCGCCACAGCCTGCTGGAACACCGCTTCATCCGGGGTGATATCGGTCCAGCGCTGGAAGATCTGCATCGCCAGCTGCACCAGCATCTCCACGCCATCCACCACTGGGCAGCCGCGCTCGCGGGCCGTGGCCAGGAACGGCGTGATCCGCGGGTTGGTGATCACATCCACCACCGTGCAGGCCGGATCCACCGTGGCCCACTGCAGCGGCACCGGCTCCAGCTCCGGCGCGCAGCCCAGATGGGTGGCATTCATCAGCAGCGTGGTGCCCACCGGCACCGCCACCTCCCCCTGCCATGGCTGCCACACCGCCGGCACGCCGCTGGCCCGGGTCACGGTGGCGGCCACCTCCTCGCCCTGCTCCTGGCGTCGCGTCACCAAGGTGAGATGGGCGGCACCGGCCCAGGCCAGTTCCACCGCCATCGCCCGGCCGGCGCCGCCAGCCCCCAGCATCACCACCCGCTGCCCCGCCAGCGGCGACACCTTCTCGATCGCCTTCACCACCCCCTTGCCGTCATTGTTGTGGCCAATCAGGCGGCCGGTCTCGATCGTCATGTAGTTGGCGGCGCCGATCGCCGTCACGTCGTCGTCCACCGCATCCAGCAGCGGGATCACAGCCACCTTCCAGGGCACCGTGATGCACATGCCCGCATAGCCCAGCGGCACCAGCGCTTTCACCGCCAGGGCCAGATCGGCCTCGGTGGCGATGTCGTTCTTCCAGAACTGCCACGGCAGCCCGTAATGGGCATACACCGCGTCGAACATCCGATCAATCGGGTTCTCGGCCACCGGATGGCCGAGCATGCCGGTCATCTGCTTCTGGGGAGGGATCACGGCAGCGGGGCAGCAGGCCTCAGTCTGGCAACGCCATCAGGCGCGAGCCCTACCAGGGCAACACCTCACCGTTGGCATGCCAGAACGTGCCGGAGTTCTCCAGCGAGAGGGCATCGATGCGCTCCAGCAGGCCGTGCACCGCCTGCTCCGCGCTGATGCCCTGGAGGTTGAAATCGATCATGCGGGTGCGTACCAGGCCGGGGTGCA
>CALJTZ010000523.1 GCA_937975655.1 uncultured Synechococcus sp.
CGTTTTCTTAAGGAGTATCGCGGCATTGTCAACGGTATCATCATTGTGCTGGTGATTTTGTATTTGCCATACGGGCTGGTGAACCCGGCTTGGTTCAAGCGAAAACGCAAAGGGGCCGGCCATGCTCAAGGTTGAACAGGTCAGCCGTCAGTTTGGCGGGTTGGCCGCAGTTAGCAACGTCTCCTTCTCGCTCGATCAAGATTCCATACCGCTGCAAAGAGCGGATCCTGAATGTGATCAGCCATTGGAGGATCCAGCCTTGAGGCTGGTGAACCAGATGCGATCAGCCTCAGATCGACAGCTGATCTGCGTCAAAAGCTCGGTTCAACTGCGTCATGACGCAGCAACCTGCAGATAGCTCGTAGGCCATGTCCTGCAGCGGTTTTGGGCAGCTTCGTTTCTGCTGTACCCACGCATCTGCTGCGTAAACCGTTTTACACGCGCCGCCAGGGTGATTCCAAGCATCTTCAGCGTTTCAGCCATCAGGCCGAAATTTGGCTTTGGCGTGAACTGCGCCCTTGCCCGCTCGGGCTGTGCCTGTGTCTCATCCCGATCCGTTAACGAATCGGAGCGTCGTCAGACCTCTCTTTCCGCTGGCCTGGCTGCCCGCCGCGCCGATGCCGCCTCATCGCTGTGCTCAGAGGGCTTGGTGGTTCGGCTGCGCTTGTGCGGTACATCTGCTCCTCATGGGCTTGCCATCTCCTTTCTGATCAGACTGGTCAGCAGGGGGCCCGGTCATGGGGGTGCTGATCAGCGAACGCCCCGGCGCCCGCATCTGGTGGCTGGAGGATGATCGCCACCTGTGCCGTCTGCTTGAGGGGCGGCTGAGGGCCTGTGGTTGGCACCTCTCCCTGTTCCATCACAGGGATGCTCTGGTGGCCGCGCTGAAGCGTGATCTGCCGGATCTTCTCATCCTGGACAGGATGCTGCCAGGCATGAATGGCCTGGCACTTCTAAGAAACCTGCGTGAGCAGCATCACCGCTTCCCTGTGCTCATACTCTCGGCCATGGGCTCGCCCGATGAGCGGATTGAAGGCTTGGAACTGGGTGCCGACGACTATCTACCCAAGCCATTTCGCTCCCAGGAGTTGATCTGGCGGATCGAACGGCTGCTTCAGGCAATTCCCCCCTGGCGCTTTCAGCGTTCTTCCTCAACGCGGACGCTGCCGTTGGGGCCGTTGGCCCTCGAACCCGGGCAGGGTTGCCTGCGTGATGCCAGTGGTGGTGAGTTCCCCCTCAGTCGTGGGGAGATCGCCTTGTTGCTGTCGCTGCTGGAGGTACCCGGTGAAGTTCGCAGTCGCGAGGACTTGGCCATGGCCACTGGCTCGCTCGTGGACGTGGCTAGCAGCCGTACCTTGGATATGCGCCTCTCCCGGCTCAGGCGATTGCTCCTCCAGGTTTCGGCCGGTGGTGTTGGTATCGAGGCTGTGCGTGGTCGGGGCTATCGGCTGGCGCTGCCCACCTCTGGTGCTGTGCGCCAGACAGGCTGTGAGGCCCTCATGCTCCGGGTGTCAGCGCGGAAGTCGGGAGCGAGCCCGAGCCCCCCGCCACCACTTAACACTTCGTGACGCGATGATCGGTTCTATTGCCGTGCCTGCCCATGACTGTTCTCCCCGCCTACCAACGCGAAGACTGGGCCAGCGCCTTCCGCAATGTGGGTGTGGAGCTGGACGGCGTGGAACTCACCGCAGCCCGGGGTGCGATCCCGCCAGAGCTGGTGGGCAGCCTCTACCGCAATGGCCCCGGCCGGCTCGAGCGCGGCGGCCAGTGGGTGCATCACCCCTTTGATGGCGACGGCATGATCACCGCCCTGCGCTTCGGCGGCGGCAAGGCCGAACTGCGCAACCGCTTCGTGCGTACCGAGGGCTGGCTGGCGGAGGAGCAGGCCGGCAAGGTGCTCTATCGCGGTGTGTTCGGCAGCCAGAAGCCCGGTGGTGCTCTGGCCAATGCCTTTGATCTGCGGCTCAAGAACATCGCCAACACCCACGTGGTGCGGCTGGGCGATCAACTGCTGGCTCTGTGGGAGGCGGCCGAGCCCCATGCCCTCGATCCCCACAGCCTGGAAACCCGGGGCCTCTCGCGCCTGGATGGGCTGCTCAAGCCCGGCGAGGCCTTCAGCGCCCATCCCCGCTTCGATCCCGGCCATCACGGCGAGCCCCGCATGGTGACCTTCGGCGTGAAGGCGGGCCCCCGCAGCACGATCCGCCTGATGGAGTTCGCCACCGCCGATGCCCCTGAGGCCGGCGTGAAGGCCGGTGCCCTCTTGGGCGACAGCTCCCACAGCTTCAAGGGCTTTGCCTTCCTGCACGACTTCGCCATCACTCCCAACTGGGCGGTGTTCCTGCAGAACGCGGTGGCGTTCAACCCCACCGGCTTTGTGCTGGGCCAGAAGGGAGCGGCCCAGTGCCTGAGCTCCAAGCCCGGCGAGGCGGGCCAGTTCTGGTTGATCCCCCGCGCGAGTGGCTCCCAGGCCGGCCGCCAGCCGCTGCAGATCCCGGCCCCCGAGGGCTTTGTGTTCCACCACCTCAACGCCTTTGAGGATGCGGCCGCCGGGGAGCTGGTGGTGGATTCGATCTTCTACCCCGATTTCCCCACCATTGCCCCGGGGGTGGATTTCCGCGCTGTGGACTTCGACTCCATCCCCGCTGGCCAGCTGATGCGCTGCCGCATCGACCTGGCCGCCGGCACGGCCCGCAGTGAACTGTTGGAGCCGCGCACCTGCGAGTTCGCCATGGTGAACCCGGCCCGGGTGGGGCTGGAGGCCCGCTTCGCCTGGATGGCGGTGACCGAAGCCCCCAGCGGCAACGATCCCTTGCAGGCCATCGAGAAGCTGGACCTGGCCAGCGGCGAGCGCCAGCTGTGGAGCGCCGCGCCCCGCGGTTTCGTGAGCGAGCCCGTGATGGTGCCCCGCCCCGGCGCCACCGCGGAAGACGACGGCTGGCTGCTCTGCCTGGTGTGGAACGGCGCCCGTTGCGCCAGCGATCTGGTGATCCTCGACGCCGCCTCCCTGGCGGAGCTGGCCGTGCTGGAGCTGCCCCTGGCGGTGCCCCACGGCTTGCACGGCAGCTGGGCCCAGGGCTGACCCCTGCGCCCCATGCCCTGGTTCGTGAAGCAGGAGACCTTCCTGCGCCCCTACGCCGCCATGAAGCCCCACCTGGAGGCCCATCACCGCTGGGTGGAGGACTTGCGCCGTAAGGGAGTGGTGATCAGCAGCGGCTACCTGGTGGATGGGGAGGGTCGCCCCGGTGGTGGTGGCCTGCTGCTGCTGCAGGCCCCCAGCTACGCGGAGGCGGAAGCCCTGGTACGCGGCGATCCGATGGTGCGCAGTGGCGGGGTGGAGTGGCGGCTGCAGCAGTGGCGGCCGGCGGTGGGTGATCTGGAGCTGTGTTGAGTGCGCTCTCAGTTGCATCTGGTTGCAGAAGGGCGAGCCGGCAGTTGCAGCCGCTCGGCGCGCTGCCATTAGACCCAGGGAAAGCCCGTCTCCCCGCCATGCCCCTGCTTCGTTCTGCTGCGATCACCCTGGGGCTTGGCCTGGGCCTCGGGGTTGCCGCGCCGCTCCAGGCGCAGCCCGTGCAGTGCAATGGCACTGTGCTGCAACTGCAGGTTCAGCAGCAGGGCAGCGCTGCATCGGATCGCTTTTCCTTCAGCCTGGGCCTGGAGGCTGAGGCCCCCAGCAAAACCGCCGCCTTGGATCAGCTCAATGCGCGGCTGGCGGCCGTGCGCCGGGCCGTGACGCCCCTGGCCAGCGGCAAGCTCACGATTCCGGCCCCCTCCACCTACCGCAGTGGTGGTGGTAGCAGTGGCCCGGTGCGCGAGCAGGCCAGCACGTCGGTGTCGGGGGTGGTGAGCAAGGCCAACTACGACGCCCTGATCCAGGTGGCGGGCCGCTTGCCGGGCGTGAGCCTGCGTGGTTTCACCGCGGAGGCGGCCGGCGGCAGCGAAGCCCAGCTGCGCGCCAAGCTGCTGCGGGCGGCCCTGGCGGATGGCCAGCGCCAAGCCCAGACCATCGCTGATGCCCTCGGCCTGCGGCGCGTGCAGTTGCTGCGCATCGACCAGCGCGGCGGCGCCCCGATCCGGCCCATGCCCTATGCGATGGCGGCGCGCAGCAGCTTCAATCCCGATGAGGCGCGGCCGCCGGAAAGCACGGTGAGCCTGGCCCTGGATTACTGCCTGGCCTGACGGCAGGACACGCGTCGCCCCCCAGCGGCGATCCGATCAACTCAGAGCACCAGGTTGCTGCTGCTGATCAAGATGTTGCTGCGCAGGTTGATGGCGAATTCGGCCATGGCGTCGCCGTTGAGATCGGCTTCCAGCAGCGAGCGCGTGGCGCGCAGTTCACCGGCGCTGCCGGAAAAGGCTGTCTTGCCGATGAAGGAGAGCTGTTGCTGGCCATCGGTGGTGGTGTCGCCATCGAAGGAGCTGAAATCAAAGCAATCGCGTTTGCCGAAGGTCACGCTGTCCCGCAGGGCGCTGCTGGAGTCTGCGGCGGTGGCGTAGAGGAAGCGATCCTTGCCCCTGCCACCGGTGATCTGATCAACCCCTTCCCCGCCGTAGAGGCGGTCGTTGTCATGGCCGCCTTTGAGGATGTCGTTGCCGAGATCGCCAACGAGCCAGTCGTTGCCCTTCTTGCCCGTGAGGGTATTGGCGAGAGCATTGCCAATCAGCTGGTCGTCGGCCGGGCTGCCGCTGATCACCAGGTCTGCCGCGGCTGCAAAACCCGGATCCTCAATGCTGCCATTGGCGATGCCGTCACGATCCCAGCGCAGATCGCCGTCTGTGAGGGTGAGTTCAATGGTATCGATCTGGCCATCGCTGTTGCTGTCAATCAGGGTGTAGAGCGGCTTGCCTTGGGTATCGGTGTAGTCCTCAAAGCGATTGGTGAGGTAGTTGAAGCGGAGATAGCCATTGGTGGTCTGATTCAAGCCGCTAGGCAGGTGCACGGTGGCTTTGGTGGTGGCTCCTGCGGCAAGGCCTGACACGGTGAAAGCCACCGCTCCGATGAAGTTGTTGGTGATGCCGGTTGGAACATTCACCTCAACGGTGTCGCCATTGCGTGTGGTCACGCTGAGGCTGCCGTTGTCTGCGGGGATGATGCAATGTGCATCGCTGAGAACAACACCATCGGCAGCGGCAACGGCTCCGTAATCGGAGCTCAATGCGCCGTCCTGGATCAAGCGCAGTCCCGTCACATGGGCTTGTTCCGCATCGGCAGTTCCGTCGCGGTTCCCGTCGATGGTGCTTCCATTCCTGTCCGTTACGGCTTCTCGCAGGCCATCGCCATCGCTATCGATAACTTGAACGGTGACGCCCTCCGGAGCGTTGTCAGCCGGTGTTCGGCTCGCTTCAATCGTTGCTGAAAGTAATGCTCCGCCTCCGCAGGAGGCGCGTTGGACGGTGGTGCGGTTCAGTAGCAGGGTGATCGCGGATGCTGTCGATGAGATATTCGTCACGGCGAGATCGGGTAGGCCGTCGCGATCGAAGTCCGCACTGGTCATCCAATAGGACGCGTCTCCAGCTGCAAAAACCTTGCGGGTGCTGAAGTTGCCATCTCCGCTTCCAAGAAAGATTGACGTGTTGTCGCCCTCCAACGAGCTCGCTGCAAGATCTAAGTAGCCGTCTAGGTTGAAATCGGCGCTAATCACGCCCCTGGGAGTGGCCTCTGCGCCCATGGCCAAGGTCGCCTGGCTTGAAAAGCCGCCAGACCCATTGCCCAATAGAATGCGTAAATTGTTGTCGGTGATCGTCTGGGTAAGGGCTAGATCCTGCTTGCCATCTCGGTTGAAATCGCCCGCAGCGAAGTAGCGGGGTCGTGTGCCAACCGTTGTGTTGAGGGCGGATTGAAAGGTGCCGTTGCCGTTGCCGAGCAGGGCCGAGATGCTTCCGCTGCCAAGGGTGGGCGAATTGGCTGCGACTAAATCCAGTTTCCCATCCCCGTTCAGGTCTGTTGCAATCAGGCCGTAGGGGTTGGTGCCAATGGTGTATCCAGTGGGTGTAACGCTGGAGAAGGGTGTGCCTGTGCCGTTATTGATTGCAATGCCAACGCTGCCATTCCCATCGCTGTAGTCATTCGTCCAAGCGAGGTCGGGTTTGCTGTCGCCGTTGAAATCTCCGCTAACGATGAAGCGAGGGTTCGGGATGATGACGCCTATTGTTGGGCCGGCGTTCAGTGTTGATGCTGTGGCTAGGTTGCCAATGCCATCGCCGAGCAAAATTGAGATGCTCTTGCTGTCGTAATTCGATGTCGCTATGTCCGTCTTGCCGTCACTATTGAAGTCGTTGGCTGTGATGGAAGTTGGACCGGCTCCGACCATCTGCGTGCCGCCTGCCGTGAATCCCCCTGAGCCATTCCCAAGAAAGATGCGCGCCCGTGGGTTGCTGTCGGTGCTGACATCTGTGACAGCTAGATCGGCAAGTCCGTCATTGTTGAAATCGGCGGTCGCGATGCCCTCTGGCAGGCTGGTGCCGGTTCCTACTGCGATCGTTGAGCCCGTGAAACTAAGGGCGCTATTGTTAGGAACGATGGAGTTGTTGGTCGCAGACGTAGCGATCAGTGATGCGGCGTCATTCCCCGTTGTGTCCTGAATTGCCTGATTGGTCGTGTCGGGGACATTCGTCGGTGCTGTGTAGCTGACCGAAACGCTTTGTCCAGGAAGAATGGAGGCAGCAAGGCCTAGGCGAACATCGGTGCCGCTTGTGGTGGCCTGGGTGATGGAGGCTGCTGAGCCATCGACGCTGACGTTGAAAGCCGTCGTTGGCGCCGTGGTGGCGTTGAGGTTCTCGCTGTAGGTGAGGGTGACCTGAGCGCCATCGCTGCTGGTGGCTGCGCTGACAAACGTGGGTGCAGTGATGTCAGCAGGCATGCCGGGGCCCAGCCGGGCGGGTGCCCTGAAGCTAGCTGCCTTTATGCAAAATCTGCATGGCCAGGACCTGGTTTCTCAAGGTGCGGGGCCTTGGGCCGCATTAGCAGACTTTGTTGCTGCTCAGTAACGCCTGCAGCTGTGGCCTCAACGCCGCAAAGGCCCGCCCCCGGTGGCCCAGGGCCGCCTTCTGGCTGTGGGGCATCTCCGCAAAGGTGAGCCCCGCTTCCGGCACGAAGAACACCGGGTCGTAGCCGAAGCCGCCGCTGCCGCGCGGGGCTTCGAGGATTGTGCCGGGGCAGATTCCCTCCACCTCCAGCACGATCTCCCCCTGGGGATTGGCCAGCGCGAGGGCGGCGGTGAAGTGGGCGCTGCGGGCCTCGCTGCTGTGGGCGCCGGCGGCCGCCAGTTCCTGCAGCAGGCGGGTGATGCGGGCGCTGTCGCTGTTGGCGTAGCGGGCCGAGTGCACGCCGGGGGCGCCATCGAGGGCCTCCACGCTCAGGCCTGAGTCGTCGGCCAGGGCCCAGCAGCCGGTGGCGCCAGCCACGGCGGTGGCCTTGAGTCGGGCGTTGTCCGCAAAGCTGCTGCCCGTTTCCTCCACCTCCAGGCCTTCGGGTTGGGGCTGGGTGTCCAGGCCCAGATCGGCCAGCAGGGCACCGAACTCGCGCACCTTGCCGGCGTTGCCGCTGGCGATCACCAGAATCGTCATCGTCAGAGGCTCTCCGCCAGCGCCCGGGCCCAGGCCAGCACGGCGTCTACGCGGGCCTGGTTGGGGGCTTCGCAATACAGCCGCAGCAGCGGTTCCGTGCCGGAGAAGCGCAGCATCAGCCAGTGGTTGGGGCCGAGACGCAGCTTCACGCCGTCGGTGGTGATCACCTGCTGCACCGGCGCACCGGCCACCTCCGCTGGTGGCGTGGCCGCCAGGAAGGCTTCCAGGCGCCGCCGGGTGGCCATGTCCTTCAGGCGCAGATCCAGCCGGTCGTAGGCGGCGGCCCCGCCGCAGCGCGCCTGGAGGGCATCGATGCGCTGGCCGAGGGGTTGGCCGCCCTCCACCAGGGCTTCAATCAGCAGCAGGGCGGCATAGAGGGCGTCGCGCTCGGGCAGGTGGCTGCCGAAGCCCACGCCACCGGATTCCTCGCCCCCCACCAGCACGTCGCTGGAGAGCATTTCGGCGGCGATGTATTTGAAGCCCACGGGCATCTCGATCACCTGGCGGCCCAGGCCCTCGGCCACCAGTTGCATCAGGTCGGAGCCGCTCACGGTTTTGATCACGGCGCCGTCCATGCCCTTGGCCCTGGCCAGGTGGTCGATGAACAGGGGCATCAGCAGTTGGGTGCTGCAGAAGCGGCCGTGCTCATCCACCGCGGCGATGCGGTCACCGTCGCCGTCGAACACGATGCCCACCGCCGGTCGGCCCGCCAGCGTGGAGGCCCGCACCTCGGCGATCAGCTCCTGCAGATAAGGGGCCAGGGGTTCCGGCGGGTTGCCGCCGAACAGGGGATCGCGGTTCGCCCGGATTTCGCGCAGATGGTCGCTGGCGGCAGCCCCCTCCAGCAGGCGTGGCAGGCCCGTGGCGGCGGAGCCGTGCATCGGATCCACGATCACCTGCAGGCCGAGCCGCTCCAGGCCGGCGCTGAGGGCCGCCGTGTCCACCTTGGCCTTGAGGCCCGCCAGATAGGTGCCCATGGCATCGAAGCGCAGGGTTTCCCCCGGCACTGGCACCGTGATGCCGCCGGCCTCCAGGCGCCGCTCCACCCGCTGGGTGAAATCGCCCTCCACCGAGCCGCCGAAGGGCCCCTTGATCTTCAGGCCCAGCCACTCGGGTGGGTTGTGGCTGGCGGTGATCACCAGGGCGCCGAGGGCCTGGCGCTCCACCACCGCCCAGCTGGCGGCGGGGGTGGGAATCGGCGCGTCCGCCAGGACGGGCACCAGGTCGGCCCCGCGCACGGCACTACAGATGGCCTCGGCCAGTTCGGGCGCCAGGAAGCGACGGTCGTAGCCGATCACGATTTCGCGGCTGTTCAGCCCCTCCGGTGCCGAGAACTCCAGTTCCCGTGCGGCGGCAGCGGCCACCGG
>CALJTZ010000524.1 GCA_937975655.1 uncultured Synechococcus sp.
CGTGCTCAACACCCGGGAGGAGCCCGGCGGCATCAAGCTCATCACCCACACCCGTTGGGCCGAGGCCGACCTGATCGGTTGGCTACTCACCCAGGTGGAGCAGCTCGAGCGCGATGGCAACGGTGACGCCGCTGAGCCCTGGCATGTGATCAGCCTGCCGCTGATCGCTGAACCAATCATCAAGCCCTTGCCATCTCTGGTGACCCGCGAGGTGGATGACCGCGAGCCGGGCCAGGCCCTGGACCCCTCGAGGTACGACGAAACCTGGGCTCGCAAGAAGCGCCTCAACACCCCCGATCGGGACTGGGAAGCGCTCTACCAGCAGCGCCCGACGCCCGGCAAGGGCACGATCTTCACCAGCGAGATGTTCCGCTTCTACGGCACCGCCGACCGCCCGGGTGAGTTCGGTGACGCCACGTTGCCCGAGCGGTTTGCGCGGCGGCTGGCCTCGATCGACTGCACCTTCAAAGACTCGGCCGGCACCGACATGGTGGCCATCACGCTCTGGGGCCAGGACGCAGCCGGGCTGTGGCTGCTGGACCTGATCAACCAGCGCCTGGATTTCTCGGCCACGATGGACACCATTGCCGCCATGTGGCCCGTCTGGGGCTTCGGTGAGCTGCTGGTGGAAGACAAGGCCAATGGCCCGGCCGTGATCAGCGCTCTCAAGCGCGCCGCCGCAGGGTTCACGGTGCATGCCGTCAACCCCTTGGGCGGCAAGACCAGCCGCGCCAATGCCGCCACGCCGCAGTTCAACCAAGGCCGTGTCTGGTTCCCGCGGCGCCATGCGCTGACTACGACGCTCACCAGCCAGCTGGTGAAGTTCCCCGGCGACACGTTTGACGACCTGGTGGACAGCGTGACGCAGGCGGTGAATTTCGTGCAGGGCGCCGGCCCGATGCGCGTCTCGGTGGCCCACTACGGCCACGGGGACGGCACGGAAGGGCCTGCTGATCCGTTTGCTGACCCGAAACCACAGCGGCGCCTGGCGGCAACGCCGGGATTCCGCTGATCACCCACTACACACCCATGGCTTACCCACTCCACAGCTCACTGAACGTCGGGGCCATGCTCCGGGCCCTGGCCGACGTGGCCGAGGTGCATCCCTGCCTGAATCCTGATTTCAGCGCCCGTTCGGACTGGGACTTGCTGCAGAGCTTCAACGGGAGCGAGCAGACCATGGCGGTCAGATTCTTTGGCGACTTTGTGGCCAACGAGTCTGCATTTCGCATCGCCCTGGGCAAGGCCTATCGCAAACACGGCGGCAACCCATCGCTGTTCCTCGCCGGACCGGAACTGGAGGCGAGCCATGCCGATGCTTGACGCTGCTGACCCCGCCTTCCGGGCCATGTACCCCAACTGGGCCCGGGTCTATGACGCCCGCGGCCGCCAACTGCTGCAGGTCATGGCCTGCAACCCAGAGACCGGCGAAGTGATTCAGGTGGACTGGCGCCCAACTCTCTGGGATCGCCTCACGCGCCCGCTGCGTGCCCGGCGGCTCAGCTGGTGGCGCTGGCTTGCCTACCGCTCCGGCCTGCCGCGCCGCCATGGGTTCTGGCCCGCGCCGCTCACGGTGGTGCCCAATGATCCTCGCTGGACCGACCATCGCGAGCAGCACGATGCGTTCATGAATCGCGTCTGCTCCCAGCTATTGGAGGATCTTCAGTAATGGCAATGCAGTCAGTTCAAGCAATGCACCAACTTGGCGCCTGCGTGTGCGACCGGAACGGGAGAATAATCCCCTGCGTTTTGCGATTTGACGCGGAGACAGGTGAAGTGATCGGGGTAACACTCCACTGGCGCATGAAAGCTTGGGACTTGCTCAACAGAATCACCAAGGGTCGATTCACAGGAGAAGGCGCCGACTGGATACTTCCCAGCGGCGCAATCACTGGCCGCCACGGGTTCTGGCCCGCGCCGCTCACCGTCGTGCCCAACGAGCCACCCACCGCCCAGCCATGACCGCGACCTTCCCCACCCCTACCGCGGCCAGCGAAGATCTGGTCACCGCGAACCTTGGCCTGGCACGTCAGCAGGCCTGGAAGTTTCATCGCCGCACCGGTCAGCCCTACGACGACCTCGAAGCGATCGCGTTCGTTGGCCTGATCCGCGGCTGCCGCCGCTACGACCCAGATCGCCTCAACCCTGGGACCGGCCGGCCCTATGCCCTCAGCACGATCGTGGTGCCGTTCATCCAGGGCGAGATCCTGCACTGGTTTCGCGACAAGGGCCACGCCATCAAGTTCCCCAGCCGCTGGCGCGAGCAGTGGGGCAAGGTGCAGCGGTTGATGGCTGATCCCGATGTCTCCACCCAGGAGGTAGCCGAGCAGTCCGGCATGACGATCGAGGAGCTCCAGGAGATGCTCGGCGCCATGGCCGGCACCTCCAACCTCGATGACCTCTACGGCGCTGATGCTTGTGAGGCCTCAGAACCTGAACTGCCTCGAGTGGCGCCGCTGCAGGCCCTGGTGCGCCAGGCATGGGAAAACCTGCATGCGGGCGATCAGGCCACGCTGGCGAGCTGGTGGGCAGCGCCACGGCGGCTGGCGCATCCTGCAGGGCCGCTGCAGCAGTTTCACCGGCGGCTGCAGGTACTGCTGAAGGGCCGCCGGCTGTCGGAGGTGATGCAGCTTCGGCTGGAGGTGACGGTACCGATCGTTGCGGTGGAGCCGAAACCCCCGCGGCGGCGGCGAAACCGCAAGGCGCTGGAGCAGGCCGCGACGCAGCTGGGCCTGATGGTGGCGTGAGCGGTGCCTGTCCGGCGTTATGCCGTAGCCTTGTACGGCACCTTTACGGATGCCGTGATGGCTGACACGAGGTTTGAAGTGCGTCTAAACCAGCGCCTGGCGCAAGACTTTGATGAACTGGTTGCCGAAATCGGCACTTCGCGCGCGGACGTGTTTCGTCGCGCCATTGCGCTTTACAAGCTGGCCAAGGAAGCCGAGATGAGCGAAGGACACGTGATTCTGCGATCTTCTGAGGGCGCCGAGCGCGAGCTGGTGTCGATCTGATGCCCGGTCCGAAGCCCGTTGATGTCACCACGGACGTTTCCGAGACTTGGCGGGCGTACCAGGCCGAGGATCACGAGCGCAAGGTGGAGCTGATTCAGGTGTGGTTTGCTGTGGCGGTGATGGGCATGCTGACCGCGGCAAGCCTGGCGGTGGTGCTGTGGCCTGGGATGCCAGCCGATGAGGTGAAGGTGGCGTGCGGGTGGATTGGGGCAGTGCTGGGTGCTGCGGCGAATACGCTGCGTAAACCGTGAGCAGGCGTCAGCGTTTCAGCTGCTCGTACCACGCGTTGATGCTGTAGCCGGACTGTCGCACCATCCGGTTGAGCAGAGGCGCGATGAACGGCTGCTTAGGACAGTCCACCGTCACCAGCCGGGCTTGGCCCAGGGCGAAGGCGGTCCAGTGCTCGTGAGAACCCTTCTGTCGCTGGCACTCGAAGCCGAGGGATGAGAGGATCCGCTTCACCTCCTTGCAGGTGAGCGGCCGGTACTTACGCCCCACAAGGCTCCTACGCAGCCTGGGGCTGGAACGGCTGCTGGTAGCTCTGCAGGATCCCCCGAGCGGCGTGCACGGCCCGAAGGGCCATACCCACATAGAAAAGGACCCAGTCACCCATCGGAGCGCGACGGTTCAGCAGCTGAACCGCATGGGCCCCACCATCCATGGCGAGAACTTCATCCACGTAACTGTTGACCTGCGCGAGCACTCGGCGCTGTGCCGCCTCGAAGGTGGAATCCTGAGCGGCCAGGTCAAAATCCAGGCACGCGACAACCCACTGATCGTCGATACGACGGCCAAGCAGGTGAAGGGTTGCGGGGATGGTGGATGCCATGGATTAACCATATGGCACCAGGAGCGCAACGGCGAGCCTTGTGCATACACTTAATCCATTGCAATTCCGCAACCGCACCGGTAGGATTAAGCCGTGAGGGCGGATAGGCTGCCCGGGCCGGGTCGGTCCCATCCGCAAGGACGGACGCGGTGCTGGGGTTTCAACTGGGCCCTAGCTGAAACCGTATCGGAGGCCCGGTTCCTACCGGTGAAGGCTCGGCCCAACAGCCGGGCCTTTTCCGTGGGGTTGACACACCTTGCACTGGCGTGCTTATGCTGTGGATGTCAGGCAGCGATGTCTGGCGCACCAGTTGGAGCATTGACCATGAAGACCCTTGCGTTCCCTGCGTGGGAGGGCGGCCCGTTCGCGGATGCGATCGACCGCGCCTTGTGGGAGCTGGGCTACACCAACGATTTCGACACCACTGCCGAGGCCCAGGCCGCTGTGGCTCACGTGCTACGCAGGTTCCCTGAACTGGCTGGCCTGAACCTTAAGTTCGCGGAGGTGGGCTGATGGCACGCACCATCCCGACCATCTGCGCCTGCTGCGGTGAGTTGTTCCACTCCCGCAGCGTGCTGGCTGCCTACTGCCACGTGAACTGCCGCCGCCGGGCCCGCTACTACCGCGAGCAAGGCCGGCCGATCCCACCCAAGGGCTCGCAGTGGACCAAGCCGATCAGGCCTGCAGTGGTGCAGCCCGAGATCCTGCCGGTGGCAGCTGACACATCCTCTCTGGAGGTGCGCGAGTGGCACGGCACGCCGATTCAGCGCCGGCCGGCCGATGGCTACGTCAACGCCACGGCCATGTGCAAGGCCAATGGCAAGCGGTGGCATGACTTCCGCTCATCAACTCAGTGCGAGGCCTACACCCAAGCTCTCGCAGCCGAAACCGGGATTTCCGGTTTCGCTCTGGTGGACTCCCAGCGAGGCGGGGATGGCGCCGGCGGCTCCACCTGGATTCACCCGGATCTGGCCACGGAGCTGGCCCGCTGGATCAGCCCGGCCTTCAGCGTCTTCGTGAATCGCTGGTTCCGCGCTGAGCTGGAGGCCCGCGCAAAGGGTCGGCCGGCAGCCCATCCCCAAGGCCTGCCCAACGGCGTTCACGTCATCGCCGACAACCCGCAGCAGGCCGCCTGGCTCTGGGCCACTGCCGTCGAAGCCGAAGTCAGCGCTGCACTCTCCCGCAGCACCATCGCCGGTCGGCGCCTCCACCCAGTGCCCACCCACTACCAGCTGCACCTGTTGCAGGCCTGAACCTGCCAACACACCACGGCCCTGCTACTGGTGGGGCCGCTACAGCCCTTAAAGCCAGGAAAATGCGTATCTGGATCTGCAGCACTGCAGTAACCGCTATTGCCTTTGCGGTTCCAATATCTGCTCTTGGTAATCAGCAGATTTACAAGCAGTACGAATCAGCTGTGCTTAACGAGTGCGGATCCTTCCCCCAAATGGCCGACTATGGCTTTAGGAGCTTGGCGTCTAGTGACACGGCTGGCAATCAAGCTGGCGTCACTCTGTGGAAGCAGGAGCGCGATAAATTCACGCAGTGCTCAACGGAAGTGAGCAAACGCTTCGACTCTCAATACGGCAAGGGATGGCGACCAAAATCTGCAAGCTCATCTACTCAAACGTTAAATGGGCCTAGCCGGTCATTTTCCTGCATCTCTTCTGCTGACATGCACAACGCAAGTCGTGGAATCCCTATTCTTCGCCGCTGCGCTGGCGGAGGGTCTGTTTTCATTCAAATGCACTGACTGACTTGGTGCTGTTTCGGTGTTTTTCTTGGCACAGACCGGCAACCTCTCAGCAGCAACACCCCCGTGCCCGCCGGGCCGACCCAGAGCGGGAGTCACTCTTTTGGAAACCTGACCCGACAGCGCCCAGGCCCCTGCCATCGGCACGCCTGGGTCATCCACACACCCACCCATCGTGACCCGCACTCGCCGCCGCTGGGCCGTCATCGTCTGGAAACTCCCGCTGTTCCTCACGGTCGCGTTCATCTCTGCCCTGCTCGAGCTGGCCACCACCATCACCTGGCGCTGCTACGTCGCGGCTGATCGCTTGCGGGATCGCTTCATTGACTGGTGGCATGGGTTTCGGTGTGAGCTGCCCACCTGGTGGAAGCTGGAAACCTGAGCCGCATCGACTGGAAATTTCCGGGTGGTGCTCTAAGTCCTGCGATTGCAGGCCAGGGGGATGGCCTCCCCTGCCCGTCTGATCCACGGCTGCGCCCTCGACCCATTCGGCAAGCGTGACGGATCTGCCAAGCCCTCGGTTTCCCGGGGGCTTTGGTGTGTCTGGACCTTCAGCCGGAAAGCTCCACACATAGGCCCGGCCGGCGCGTGGATCTGAACCTCGACCATCCTGTAGACGATTCAGCGCTGCCGTCGTATCAACACCCGGCATTGCGCGAGATCGCTGTTGATCTTCAGCGTGCTTTTGATGTGTTCCATTGCCTGCGCGGTGAAGGCGTCAAGGGCAAGTACCTGCCCCAGGAACCCGCCGAGCCACACGATGCCTACAAGGCCAGGCTCGGCCGCAGTGTCTTCTCTGACTTCTTTCGTGCATCCATTCACGCCTTTGCTGGTGTCCTCTCCAAGTTCTCCCTGATCGCACCGCCGAAGTCCTTTGAGGATGCAGCGGACAACATCGACCTGGAGGGCAACAGCCTTACCGCCTGGCTGCAGCAGGCTGACACGCTCATGCTGCGTGATGGTGCTGTTGCCCTCTGCGTTGAAATGCCCGACGGCATGCCCGGCACCGCCGCTGAGGAGGTCGCCATGGGCCGCCGGCCTTACCTGCTGCAACGACCCAGGGCCAAGGTTCTCAACTGGCGCGTCTCTGTTACCGATGGCGTTGAGGCCCTGGAGCGCGTCACCCTGCTCGAATCCGTCGAGGTGCCTGATGGTGACTTCGGCGTGAAAACAGAACCCCGTTACCGCGTGATCGGCCGCGGTGAGTGGTGGCTGTTCAAGATCGAGCGCGACGCCAAGAACAACCTTGCTGCCGTCCTACTGGATGAAGGCCAGTACATCGGCGCCAACGGCCAGCCGCTGCCAATTGTACCGGTCGTCTGGCACTCGGGCGATCAGGTTGGCTTTGGCCACGGTGAGATGGAGCTCCAGCAGGTGGTGGAGCACTCCATCGATCACTTCCAGCAGCGCAGCGACCTGCGCGAGAAGACCCACAAGTGCGCCATGCCGGTGCCCGTCGCCATCGGCCGCACCCCGCCTGCCCCAGGCCAGGCCGCCAAGCCCCTGGTGATTGGCCCCAACACCGTGATCGATCTGGAGCAGGGCGGATCCTTTTCCTTTGCCGAGCCCTCGGCCAGCAGCCTGGCGGAGCAGCGGAGCCAAATCACTGAAGTGGAGCGGCTGATTGCCCGTCAGACCCTCGGATTCCTGTTTGGCGACCCCGGCGGCACCAAGACGGCGAAGCAGGCCTCAATGGAAGGGGCCCAGACTGAAAGTGCCATTGCCCGCATTGCGCAGCGCAAAGCATCAGCACTGCAGTCCCTGATGGCCATTTGGGTGATGTTCACCGGTGAGCAGCTGGAGCCCGGCGCCGGCCTGCAGATGGCTGATTCGATTTATGAGCAGCCGCTGGAAGCTTCCGACATCGCCCAGCTGCAGCAGTTGGCCGGTGGTGTGGAACTGATCAGCCAGCGCTCGGCCATCGAGGAGCTGCAGCGCGCCGGCCGGCTGAAGGTCACCACGAGCGTGGAGGAAGAACTGGAGCGCCTGGCGCAGGAACGGCCGGAACCTGCGGATGAGGTGGATCTGAACGACCTGGGCGGCCTGCCGCCGGAACCAGTGAGCCTGCAGGATCCGCTGAGCGACCCGGAAACCTAAGCCGTCCCAGACGCCGCCCACCATGTCTGCCGCTGAAGTCCTTTACGACGCCATCCACGAGGCCATCGCTGAGCACGTGTCTGCCGAGGATTCGGACCTCTCCGCGTTTGAGCTGATCGGTGTCATCGAGCAGGTGAAACACGATCTGCTCACCGCCGGCGATCTTGATGACGACGCTGGCGAACTCGAAGCCGCATGAGCCAAGCACCAGGGCCGGGCGAACAAACACGCCTCGCTGACGACTACGCACGCGCCCTGGAGCTCCTGGAGCGCCGCAGCCGCCGCAACATCGTGGCAGTCCTGCGGCGCTCCCTGAATACCGTGCTGGTGGACCTGCGCCGCAGCTACGCCAGCTACATCAACGAGCTGGGGCCCCAGTCCTACGACCCGCAGCGCCAGACCATCCGCCGGCCCGGTGAATACTCCGCCGCTGAAGCCACCGCCAAATTCCGCGCCATCGTGCTCGATGCCCAGCGGTTCATGGGCGAGGAAGAACTGCGCCAATGGACCATCAGCTATGAACGCGACCTGCGCGAGGCCGCACGTCTTGGCGGTGACCTGGGCATGCAACTGGAAGCCATGGTGCGCAGGCCAGACTCCCTAACGCCTTTCACCGGTGCCGATCCCCTGGCGATTCGCGCCGCCGCTGAATCCACCTCCGCCTATATCCAGGGCGAAACCGTCCGGTTCCGTGATCAGCTGGTGGCGATCGTGGGGGAAGGCGCTACCCGCGGCTGGGGCCCGGCACGACTGGAACGCCAAATCCGCCAGGCCCTGCGCGGCGCCAAGGATCCCAACGGCATCACCCAGCGCCTGGGCCTCGAGCAACGCGCCGCGTTGATTGCCCGCTCAGAGCTGGCCAACGCCTATGCCAAGGGCAGCCTGGCCAGGGCCCGGGACCGGGGAGATGCCTACGTGCGGGTGCTGGCCAGCAGCGATGAGCGGACTTGCCCGACGTGCGCAAGCAGGAACGGGCGGATTTATCCGGTGGATCGCCTGGTGCTGGGATTTCATCCGCGGTGCCGGTGCATCGCGGTCCCGGTTCCCAACGAAGCGGTGCAAGAACGCGACCCAGCGACCCGGGAGGTGCTGCTTGATTCCAAGCGCTGGCGTGAAGAACACGAAGACGGCGTGCGCGCCTATGCCGAGGGCAAGCACCGGGATGAACTGCAGGCCCTGCAGCGCCAGCGTGATCGGCTGAAGGATCCTGAGGCAATCGAATCCTTTGATCACCGCATCGCCAAGCTGGAAGACCGAGGCCCAAACATAGAAAAGGCCCAAGCCGATCTGGCCCGGGCCCTGCGCACACCAACGGCATCAGAAAAACGGCTTTACCCAACCAATCCGCTGCCGCTGGGTGAGAGCGTGCCGCTGTTTGACTGATCAGGCCGCAACAAGCACCGGCTCAGGAGCGCTGTCGTAGGTGACTACCGGCTCACTCACTACAACAGGTGCAGCCGCAACCGGAGTGCAAGCCTCCATGGCGCCGGCCTTGGTGAGAATCAGCTGATCGCCAGAGTGAGCAATCTGCACCTGGCCGCCGGGCTCAATGCCCAGCAGGGCGCTGTAGCCGCCGGCCAGCACCACATTGCCGGTCTTGCCGGCGGTGACCACAAACGAGAGGGGCTTGCCTTTGCGGCCGGCAGCTTTGGGCTTGCTCAACGCAAGGCCATGGGCCTCAAGCAGTGCATCCTTGAATGCGGACAGCCGGGCCTTGCCGGCATCGGAGACATAGCCGCAAGCAATGGCGATGTCGGATTCGGAAGCGGGTTGAAGCTCAGCAACGCGAGCTTTGAGGTCTTCGCCGGTGAGGGGCATGGTTGAAATGGTAGGCAACCATCAGAATAGCGGTGCAGTTGCAGATCAGCACCGGTGGAA
This sequence comes from uncultured Synechococcus sp., assembly GCA_937975655.1. Classification (GTDB taxonomy): domain Bacteria; phylum Cyanobacteriota; class Cyanobacteriia; order PCC-6307; family Cyanobiaceae; genus Vulcanococcus. The sequence continues at coordinate 9,569 of CALJTZ010000524.1, forward strand.
TTGCCTGAAGACTTGGCGGCTTTTCTGCTCTGCCATGCCTGCGTTAGCGCACGGGATGAGGATGGCACTCGGCAGGCCTTGCGCGCTGCTGCAACAGAGCTGAGCGATGCGCAGGCCCACAAGGTCGCGACCACGCTGCATGCGTCGATTTCGGGTGGTGGGCGGTTGTGGCTCAGCCGACTGGCTTAGTGCTACTGTAATTGCAGATCCGTAAGTGGATCACTGCATTGCCGATCGTTGAGCGCCTGAAGGCTGCTCCGGTCCTGTCCACCACCATCACGCCACACCATGGGACTCCCCGCTACTGCTGGCCGCGTTGCCGGCACCACCATCAAGGGCCTGCTCTGGGCCCACCGCACCACCGACTGGGATGAGGCCTGGGCGATCGTGCTTCACGGCCTGCAGATCCTGATCGTCCTCACGCTGCTGGCCGGCCGCGCCAGCACCATGCTGCGCTTCAAGACCGACCAGCCGCTGCCTGCGTCGCTGGCCGGGCAGGCGCGCGTCACCGGCCGCATCGTGCAGGTCACGGCGCATGACGCTGCCGAGGTGGAGACCACGCTGGGGTCGCTGCGCGCCGCGGGCGTGCCCGCAGACGACGCCTCCACCGAATTCGAGGCCGCCCGCGCGCGCGTCGAGGCCGCCACCTCCGCGCTCGAGCTCCAGCGCCAGTCCTACGAAGGCGAACGCGCCCGCTTCGCCGCCGGCCAGTCGGACCTGCCTCGCGTGCTGCAGGCGCAGGCTTCGCTGGATGCGGCCCAGCTCGCCTGGGTCCAGTCGCATCTCGACGCGCGCGCGGCCTCCGCCAAGGTCGCCCGCCTCGACGGCTCCATCCTGACGCGCCATGGCTTCACCATGGACACCGTCGAGCAGAAGGTCGGCGCCGGCCTCGGCGCCGCGGATCGGCTGCGCACTCTGACCACCACCCCATGAAGTTCCTCAAACCTTTCCTCCTCGCCGTGGTCGTCGGCGGCCTCGCCTTCGCCTTCTGGCCCAGATCGGAAGAGCGTCGTGTAGGGAAA
>CALJTZ010000525.1 GCA_937975655.1 uncultured Synechococcus sp.
TGTGTTTGAGGCCTACGAGCAAACCAGCATCCAATTTTTTGAGGCCGATCCCCTGGCGGGTCAGGCCGGCAGTGCCGCGGCTGAGGCCTTTGATGCCTTCCTGCTGGAGTGTGGCTTCCATCTGCTGGACATCACCCCCTGCGCCGATGGGCGCCTAGCCCACGCCATCGCCTACGCCCTGCGCCTGCCCTTCAACTCCGTGCGCCGCCGCTCCCACGCCGGGGCCATGTTCGACGTGGAAAACACCGTCGACCGCTGGGTGAAGACTGAACATCGCCGCTACCGCGAGGGCGTCCCCAATCCAGCCCACAGCGACACCCGTTACCTCAAGGCGGTTGTGTACCACTTCAGCTCCAAGGATCCCTGCCACGAGGGCTGTGCCGCCCACGGCAGTGACGACAAGGCCGCCGCCGCCCAAGGGCTGCAGCGCCTGAAGGATTTCCAGCAGGCCGTGGAGAACAGCTTCTGCTGTGGAGCCTCCGTGGATCTGCTGCTCCTGGGCATGGACACCGACACCGATGCGATTCGGGTGCACGTGCCCGGCCGCGACGGCCGCACCGATCTGGACAGCTGGCTCGATGCCCGTGACGTCTATGACGCCACCGAAGCCCTGCGCCCTGAAGACGCCCGCAGCCAGATCCAGGCCATGGTGGAAGCCTCGGCAGCCTCCACGCCCGATCCGGGCATGGTGAAGTTGGTGGCGCGCCTGATCGAGCACAACCTCTCCCAGATCGACTACGTCCGCCAGTACCACGCGGGTAGCTACGCCGATTTCGGCCATGCCGAGCGCTTCATCGGTGTGGGCATCGGTTTCAAGGAGATTCACCTGCGCAATCTCACCTACTTCGCCTACATGGACACGGTGGAGGAAGGCGCCCCAGACCTAGATGTGGGCGTGAAGATCTTCAAGGGTCTGAACGGGTCTCGTGGATTACCGATCCCCGTGGTGCTTCGCTTCGATTACCACGGCGCCGTTCCCGGTGCTCGCGAGCGGGCCATTCAGCATTGCGAGCGTGTGAAGAGCGCCATCGAGTCCCGCTACAGCGATCTCTGCCAACAGGGCCTCCTGCACACCTTGCTCACCGTGCGCGACCGCGACCGGCATGTGCCGGCGGAAACCGTAAGTTCCTCAATCACGTTCAACACCGGAGGGGGTCACTGAGATGTTGATTTGCAAGGTCGTCAAGCCCCTGGTGTCCACCAACCGCATCGCGGACTTCCAGCACAAGCACCTGCAGGTGGTGCTCGATGGCAGCACCCAGAAGGTGGCAGTCGATGCCGTGGGTTGCATCCCCGGCGACTGGGTGATCTGTGTGGGGAGCTCCGCCGCTCGCGAGGCCGCCGGCAGTAAGTCGTACCCCAGCGACCTCACCATCGTTGGGATCATCGACCACTGGGATCCCGATGCCGCCAAGGAGATGGCGGCCGGCAACCCCTCAGGGGGCTCCAAGTAATGGAGATCATGCAGGTGATGGGCTCGCTCGTGTGCACCACCCGGGTGGAGGGCTTCGCCCACCAAAACCTGCGCATCCTGCGCACCTCCAAGGGAAAACTCAGCGTTGCCTGTGATCCCGTGGGAGCATCACCGGGCAACTGGGTGTTCACCGCCAGTGGCTCGGCCGCCCGCCACGCCACCGGCAACGCCGATCTGTTCACCGATCTCACGATCGGCGGAATCATCGACCACTGGTCGCCAGACGGTTAAGGGGAGCTCTTCCCCTCTCAGCTCCGCTGAGTCCCCTCCGTTCCTCCGCGCACCATTCACCGGGCTCTGCCCACCACCGCCATGGCCACTCCCAAATCCCGAGCCACCGCCACGACGGCCAAAACCGCCACCCCCACCCCGGTGACACCCGCCCCGACGCCGGCAGCCCCTGCCCCAGCGGCGCCCGCGGTCACCGTGACCGCGACCACCGTCGCCTCCAGCCCAGCTCCAGCGGCCGCCAAGGCCAGCAGCACCAGCAGCGCTAGTACCACCACCGCCCGCAAATCCAGCGCCGCCTCCGGCGCTGGCAGCTCAAGCGGCGGCAGCGGCACCATCCTTCCCCCTTCCTCCCCCTCCTCCAACGCCATGGCCCCCACCGTGCACGGCATCGCCCTCGGCATGATCGAAACCCGCGGCCTGGTGCCCGCCATCGAAGCGGCCGATGCCATGACCAAGGCCGCCGAAGTCACCCTGGTGGCTCGTGAGTTCGTCGGTGGTGGCTACGTCACCGTGATGGTGCGCGGCGAAACCGGTGCTGTGAACGCCGCCGTGCGCGCTGGCGCTGATGCCTGCGAGCGCGTGGGTGATGGCCTGGTGGCCGCCCACATCATTGCCCGCCCCCACGGTGAAGTGGAACCCGCCCTGGCCGGCAGCACCGATCTGGCCCGCCGTCTCTGATGACCATGGACGCCGTCCATCCGCGCGTCCTGGGCTACCTCGGACGCGCCCTCAGCCTTGAGCTCACTGCTGTTCAGCAGTACATGACCCAGGCCTCCCTCGTGGAGCTCTGGGGCGACAAGGCTGCCGCCGATCGTTTTCGCGAGGAAACGGTGGAGGAGATGCAGCACGCCGAGCGGATCGTGCAGCACATGCTCTCCCTGGGCGTGGCTCCGGCTGCCTCCCAGCTGCAGGCCGTGACCCATGCGCCTGATCTGGTGGGGCTGCTGGAGCACAACGCCGTGCTGGAAACCCAGTTGATCAACCACTACGCCGAAGCCACCCGCTTCTGCGCCGTGATCCGGGACGAGGCCAACGCCGCCTTCTTCCAGAGCCTCTGGGACGAGGAACAGCACCACGGCGAGGAGCTGGATGCCTGGCTGCGGGAACTCGGTGGTGGCCGTAGCCGTGGCTACGGCGCCTACAGCGCCAACCGCCTGGCACGACGGAACCCGAACCAGCGAGCCACCTTCTAAACGAAGGGGGTCTGCCCCGGTGCCCCAGGCAAGCCAGCGCAACAGTGCCCCGGTCGGCTGATCCGTTCCGGGGCCTTTCTTGCTTAGATTCCGCCGCCAAGACCCCGTCTAGGCGGGCCGACCACTCCACACCGCTTGACCCCTGCCCTCCCCCTGCCGCTGCAGTTCGCCTGGCTGATCCCCCTCTACGGATTCAGCGGCGTGGTGCTGTCCCTGCCCTGGGCCGCAGGTTGGATCAAGCGCAACGGGCCGCGTCCGGCTGCCTACCTCAATCTGCTGGCCACCCTGCTGGCCTTTGTCCATGGCAGCGTCGCCATGCGGGAGGTGTTCCAGACCGGGCCCCAGGCCCTGTCGTTCGAGTGGCTGCAGGTGGCCGATCTGCACCTGGCCATTTCCCTGGACCTCTCCCCCACCAACCTGATTGCCCTGGAGCTGGTCACCTCCCTGTCCCTGCTGGGCCAGTTCTTCGGCCTGGGCTACCTGGACAAGGAGCTCTCCCTGGCGCGCTTCTACGCCCTGGTGGGCTTCTTCGAAGGAGCCATGAGCGGTGTGGTGATCAGCGGATCGCTGTTCATCAGCTACTTCCTGCTGGAGATGCTCACCCTCTCCACCTACCTGTTGGTGGGCTTCTGGTACGCCCAGCCCCTGGTGGTCACCGCCGCCCGCGATGCCTTCCTCACCAAACGAGTGGGTGATGTGCTGCTGCTGATGGGTGTGGTGGCCCTCTCCGCCTGGGCCGGTGGCATGGATTTCAACCACCTCTATGAGTGGGCCGCCAGTGGCTCCCTCTCGCCCCTGGCTGCCACCCTCCTGGGCCTTGGCTTGATTGCGGGTCCCACGGGTAAGTGCGCCCAGTTCCCGATGCACCTCTGGCTGGATGAGGCCATGGAGGGTCCCAACCCGGCCTCGATCCTGCGCAACTCGGTGGTGGTGACCTGCGGCGCCCTGGTGCTGCTCAAGGTGATGCCGATCCTGCAACAATCGCCCATCGCCACCTCGGTGCTGCTCACCATCGGCAGCATCAGCGCCCTGGGGGGAGCGCTGGTGTCCATCGCCCAGGTGGATCTGAAGCGGGCCTTCTCCTACACCACCACCAGTTACATGGGCCTGGTGTTCATCGCCATTGCCCTGCAGCTGCCCTCCCTGGCCCTGCTGCTGCTGTTTGCCCATGCCGTGGCCAAGGCCCTGCTGATGATGAGCGTGGGCAGCGTGATCGCCACCACCAACTGTCAGGACATCACCGAACTGGGGGGCCTGGGCGGTCGCATGCCTGCCACCACAAGTGCCTATCTCATCGCCGGTGCCGGCCTCACCGGCCTGCTGCCCCTGGGGTGCTTCTGGTGTTTCGGCCTCGCCACCGATGTGTTGGTGCAGCAGGCTCCGCTATTTGCCGCCGTGTTTCTGACCACCAACGCCCTGATGGCCTGGAACCTCACCCGGGTGTATCGCCAGGTGTTTCTGGGCCCCCCCCAACCCAAAACGAAACGGGCCCCTGAGGTGAATTGGCAGATGGCCCTGCCGATGGTGGCCCTCTCGGTGGTGGTGGTGCTCACCCCGGCCCTACTGATCAAGCTCAACCCGGTGCCTGGCATCAACGCCTTCTCCCCTGCCGTGGCGGCGGCGGTGATCGGCAGCAGTGCCGCTGGTGTGCTGGTGGCCTGCCTGCTGCCGGTGCACAAGAGCTACGCGCGGTCCCTCCTCAAACCGGTGCGCCTCCTGCAGGACCTGCTGGCCTTCGACTTCTACACCGATCGCTTCTACCGCCTCACCATCGTGAATCTGGTATCGGGCATGGCCCGTCTCACCAACTGGTTTAGATCGGAAGAGCGTCGTGTAGGGAAAGAGTGTCTTCGCCTGTGTAGAT
>CALJTZ010000526.1 GCA_937975655.1 uncultured Synechococcus sp.
CTTGATGTCCGCTTACTTTCCTTTTGCGATTGTGGCGGCCTTCATTTTCGCCTTTATCGGCGGCTGGATTGCCGAATGGGCTTTGATCCGCCATTTATACAAGCGCCCGCTTGATACCTTGCTGGCCACCTGGGGTTTAAGTCTGGGCATGCAGCAGGTTTTTAGAACCTTTATTGGTCCCAAAGAAGTGAGTCCCACTTTGCCAGACTGGCTGATGGGCTCGTGGGCGCCTGCGGAAGGGCTGGACATTCCCATCAACGGCATGTTCGTGCTGTGCCTGACCGCCTTCGTCACCTGCGCGGTGCTGCTGGCCCTGGCGCTGGTGGTGAGCCAGGCGGCGGCGCTCTACCTCACCGATTCCCGCAACGCCTGGGGGGCACTGGTGTTGGCGGTGCCGATCGTGGCCGGGCCCTTGAGTTGGCCCTGGCTGTTGCCTCTGCTGGCCCTCACGTTGGTGCCGGTGGCGCTGGCCTGTCTGCCGGGGGTTCCGGAGCTGCTGCAGGGGGCTGCCCGGGCCCTGGTGCCCGAGGCGATCTGGGGGCGGCTCACGGATCTGAAATTCGCCAACCGTCCCCAGGAGATCACCCGCCTGAGCCAGTGGTCCGTGGCTGTGGGGCTGATCGCTGAACGCCCCTGGCTGGGCTGGGGTGCGGCGGCCTTCAGCGTGATTTATCCCCTGCGCACGGGCAAGTGGCATGGCCATCCCCACAACATCGCCATCGATCTGGCGGTGAGCCACGGCCTGCTGGTGGCCGTGATCGTGGTGGGGCTGGTGCTATGGCTGCTGATCCGCGCGGCCCGGCTGGGCATGGCCCAGGGCACGGTTTTTGAACGGGCCTGGTGGGCGGCTGCCCTGGTGCTGGTGCTGCTCCACGGCACCGATATCCCCATGTACGACAGCCGCATCAACATCGCCGGTTGGGTGCTGCTGGTGGGCTTGCGCTGCCGGATCTGAGCCTCAGCTGGGTGCCAGGGCCTCGTTGCGGTGTTTGTGCAGAGTGGACTTGGGCAGGGGGCCTTCCAGATGCTCCCAGGGCAGAACGCGATCGTGGCTCCAGCTGGCGTGGATCACGTCGTCCCAGGCGGGCAGCGCGGGCGTTGCTTCCTTCGCCATCTCCCGGTAGGCCTTTTTCCAGCCCCCCAGGCTCTCGTGGCTGCCGCGGGCCGCGGCGATCACCGGGGCCAGGCGGCGGTCGCTGCGGGAGAGCAGGGCCTGGATCACGCTCCAGCCATAGCTCTCCGGCCGCAACTCGATGCCCTTGGGCTTGAGCCGCTTGGCCAGCAGCTTGAGCCGCTTGTCGGCTTCGGGGCGCACGCCTTCCCACTGGAAGGGGGTGTGGGCCTTGGGCACAAAGGTGCTCACTCCGAAGGAGAGCCGCAGACCGGGGGTGGCCTTCTTGAGATCCAGCAGCAGCTGGGCCGTGGCCTCCACATCGGCTTCCTCTTCGCTGGGCAGCCCCACCATCCCGTAGAGCTTCAGGCCCGTGAGCCCCCCCTCTTTGGCATAACGGGCCGCGGCATAGATCTCTTCGGTGGCGAGCTTCTTGTTCACCACCTCCCGCATCCGCTCGCTGCCGCTCTCGATGGCGATCGTGAGCGACTTACTGCCCCGCTTGGCCAGGATCCGGCCCAGCTCGGGGGTCACGGTGGCGGCGCGCACCGAGCTCACGCTCACGCGGGTGCCCTCGAAGCGGTCCTGGTCGAGCCAGGCCAGCAGGTCGCCGAACTGGGGGTGCTGGGTCACCGAGGCCCCCAGCAGCCCCAGGCGTTGGGTGGCACCCAGCCCTTTCTCCACCGCCGGGATCAGGCCGTCCTCGAGGCTGGGGGTGCGGAAGGGCAGGGTGAGGTAACTCGCCAGGCAGAAGCGGCACAGCTCCGGACAGCTGCGCACCACTTCCACCATGTGGATGGATGGCCAGGCCGCTTCCGGCGTGATCACCGTGGAGTGGCTGAGGGTGTTGCCGCGCCAGGTTTGCTTGGAGACGGTGGCGGGGATGCCGGGTGCTGTGGGCTCAATCCCTAACAGATCACCCTCGCTGGAGTAGCGGGGGACGTAGAGGCTCGGCACGTAGACCCCCGGTACCTGGGCCAGCCGCCGCAGCCGCTCGGGCCTGGGGGCTTCCCGGCACTCCTGCAGCGCCTCCACAAAGGCGGGCAGCAGCAGCTCGCCATCCCCCAGCAGCACCACATCGAAGAAGGGGGCCAAGGGCTCGGGGTTGGCCGTGAGTACTGGGCCGCCCCCGAACACGATCGGATCGGCGTCGCCCCGCTGGTTGGCCCAGATCGGGATGCGTTGCTGCTCCAGCAGGTCCAGCAGCACCGGCCCGTCGAGCTCCCAGCTCAGCGACAGGCCGAACAGGTCGCAGTGGCGGTGTGGTGGGTCGCCCTGGTCGGTGAACAGGCGCCGCACATCCACATCAGCCCGCTGGGCCAGGGTGGCCCACACCACCTGATACCCCAGGCTGGTGATTCCCACGGTGTAGGTGCTGGGGAAGGCCAGCACGGCCCGCAGCGCTCCGGCTGCGGGTTGGGTGGGCTCAAAGAGCAGGGTTTCCTGGTTCAGGGAGCGATCAGAACGGTTGGAACCAGGCTCTCACCTGGCCTTGCTCAGATGCTCCAGGCCACGCCATCGATCACGTAGCCACGGGACGTGAAGAACTGAACATCCCCGGCAGCGGCTGAGAAGCCATAGGCGCCGGTCGTGCTGTTGAAGTAACGCACAAAATCCGTGGCCCCAGCGCCGGGGGCGAGAGCGCGGAATCCCACATCGCCGCCGGTATAGGAACCGCTGTTGAGCAGCTGGTCACGTTGGCTCGCGTTGGTTGTGTAGTAGTGGGTGTCGGTAGGCGTGTGGAGGAGTTGATAGACGTCCACGGCGTTTTTGTTGTTGTTTTTTAGGCCTCGGAAGGATGCGGCCATGAAGAGGTAGTCGTCGTCACTCTGCAGTGCATTGATGGCGTTGGCGTTACTCGTTGTATAGAATGTGTCGAAGGTCTCGAGTGAATCAACGCGCGTCACCACGCGCTGGCCAGTGAGTGGATCCGCGATGCTTGAAGGGTTGGCGCTTCTGCTTTTGGTGTTGTCTTTGGCGCTGGGAAGAAATCCCAGGCGTGCCCCGCCATATTGATACATTGAACCCAAGTTCTGGCCGTAGGGGTTGCTGGTGCCGGTGGCGGTGATCCAGAGCTGATACTCCGTGGCATTGGCGATGCCGCCGTGCACTTTGAAGTAGACCGGAACATTCTCCTTATTTTCGGAATCCGGCGCCTGAATGGCGGCAGTCACTGTGTCGGTGTACTCCACCAGGTTGCCCCCCTGGTCGTAGGTGAGCCAGGGAGAGGGTGAGGCTGCGCCACCCACGTTGGTCACATTGGCTTTGCCGTTGCTGCTGGCATCAATCGATGTGTAGTCAGGGGCCCAGAACACGCGGCTGTCGTAATTGGCGTAGCCCTTGGTATTGATGGTGGACTTGGACAGTTTCTTGCTGATCACCTCGCCCTTGCTGTTGACGTTGACGCTGCTGCCGTCGGCGCCGTTGGCGGAAGCCCAGTAGGAGGATGTCAGCGCGGCGGGTGCCTGATTGCTGCCGGTTGGATAGTAGTAATAGGGTGTGCCGTTACTGGTTTGGCTGCCGGCGTAGTAAGCCGCCTTCACCCATTCGTTTTCGCTGGGCAGCACAAAGCCGCTGGTGTTCTGACGTTGTGCGTAGGGGTAATTGTAATCGTTAAGGTTGTAGGCGCCGCTGAGGATGTCGTCGGAGAAGCGCACGTATTTGGTCGAGAGCTTCACGTTGAAGCCCTCAGGGCTTTTGGCTCGGGTTGTTTTTTCGGCGACGATCTCGCCGTTGCTCAGCGCATTGATGAAGTATAAGTATTGGAACATATTAGCCCACATCATGGGCTTGTCTGCCCAGTTCTCGTTGGCCAGCGCATAGTGCTGACCCTTGGAAGCGTGGCTGAGCTGGATGATCTGGCCCTGATAAGGATTCTCGATCGGTGAAAAGCGGTTGTCGTAAAGCGTGATCCCGGTCCAGGGCAGCTGGTCGTTGGAGCCGTCAGGATCAACGGCATTCAGGAACGACACATATTGCTTGGCGGTGACTTCGTATTGCCCAATCTCGTAGCTGTAGGGCACCGCCCCAAGTTGCTGGTAGTTGCCAGCGGTGGCTGGCTCATAGGTGGTGCTGCCGCTGCCGCCTGTGTTCTGGGCTGGCACCGTGCTGGTCGAGGGTCGCTCGAAGCCCTTCACACCGATGGAGTTGTTGCCTGGCTTGCTGACCCGAGCGAAGTCAATCGAAACGTCGTAGCTTCGGCTCATCGGTCACAGTGTGGACTTCATTTCTATGTTAAGGAGCCTGTCCAGCAGGGCAGGATTCTTGGCAGGCTGGAGCATCCAGCGTCGCTCGGCTGATGTCACGTCCGCAGTGGAGGGTCACCTCACCGTTTCGGTACAACCCAGGTCATGACCCTTCGGTGGTGACCTATCTGCAGGGGTTGAAGCAGGGTGACCAACCCGGTACCTATCTGCTGGTCGGTGCCAACAACTCCCCCGGACCCACTCCGCAGGGGCTGGTGTATCAGGGGCGCCTGGATCAGGTTCAGCGTAATGGCGTCAGCGGCTCAGGCCGTTGGACTCCCGTCGCTGTGCCCCGCCGTTTCCAGGAATCCGGCGATCGTGGGTTTCACCTACACCGGCGCTGTGGATGGTTCCACCCAGAGCGGCTGGCGCAAGGTGCAAGGCCGCACGCAGGCTGGCTCCAAGGGCACCTACACCTTTGTTCATTCCGTGGATGGTGGGTTGGCGGTGGGCAATACCGACAACGCCGATGTGGATGGGCTCACCGGTTACTTCAGCCTCAGCTCCACGGCCTTCATCGTGGATGTGGCCACCGGTGATCAGACGCCCATCCGTTTTCCGGACGACCGCAACCCGCTGGTGACCCACACCGCCTATGGCATCTGGGCCAATGGCGGTGACAGTTACACCATTGCAGGCGGCTCTGGTGAAGTGTTGCACTCCGGCTCCGACCATGTGGATCTTGGATCCGGCTATTTGATCGATTACGACGCCCTAACGGGTCGCTTTTCGAACTACACCACCTTCGCCTATCGCAATCGTGATCGCACCGATGTAATCAGCCATTTTGAGGGCATCTATCGCACCCCCCAGGGGCACTACCGGCTACCAGCCACCGCTGTCGCGCTCAATGCACGCGGCGATGTGGGTGTGGCGTCCGTGGTCACGGTGAAGCGCAATCGCCAGGGGGGATTTCGGGAGCAGGCTCGCTGGGAGGATCTCACCATCACCCGCAGTAGGGGCGGTGCCCAGAGTGTTCTGAGCACCGCCAATTCTCTCTACGGGGATGCCGTGGTTGGTTTCGCCAACTATCCCGATGGCAATCGTGGCCTGACTCCACTGGATTTTGTTGCGCAGCTTTGAATCACGCTCATTTTAGGGCTTTGTAAGGGTGTGTGGATGGCTTCGCGAACGAGCACCATAGACAATGTGACAGGCCTTCCTATTGCTGCTGTGGAAGGGCTGCTTATCCGTGAGCAGTGGGATGCTAATTGGGGCTATTGCGGTGAGACAAGTCTGATCGCGGTTGGCATGAGTTTTGGGCAATATGCCTCTCAGTTCACGGTCAGAGAGCTGGCCTCGCCCGGCATTCCGCAGGTCAACGAAGCGTCTCAGTTGCTCCTGGGTGTCAATGACGAAGCCGCGGCTCGCGCCATGCATTTAACGGGCAGCGCATACAGTAGGTCAGGTAGTTCGCCGGGCCGGCCAAGAGATAACAGGTTCCTCCCCTGGATCCGCGAGCGGATCAATGCGGGTGCGAGGGTGATCCTAGGCGTTTATATCAAGGGTTCAGATGATGCCGAGTATGACCATGTTGTGCCGGCCGTTGATGTTGTGACTGGCGGCGTCAGGGTGGGTCGGTCTCGGCTTCAGGATCGCTTGTTCTTTGCAGATAACTATGGCCAGCTTCTGAGCGGTACGTTTCGCCGCCTTCTGCGTGATCGCCGTGCAGCTAATGCTGCATCGGCTCTGCCGTATTCAATCCCTACCGGTGTCAGTAACTACGCGCTGGCGATTGGTGGTGTTGCTGATCGCGATCACGTGACCATCCCCGTGGTCCTGCATGCGAGCCGCAACACAGAGCCGGTCTTGCCGGAGGGAGCCCAACGGGCACCCGCTCCTGAGCCACTGGGGCTCCGGGCGACGGTCCTTATCCCTGATCAGGGCCAGAGTTATAACGTTTACCGCTACGACGACTTCAGTAAAGTGCCGGAGGCTGCCTTCAATGCGACTGCGGCGAATGCTGTTCAGTCTTGGCTGATCCCCGCCCGTTCAGGTGGGTCTGTGTCCTTCGATATCGATGCTTTAACCAGCGATACGGTCGTGTTTCGTGCCGTCCCAAGCACTGCCCTCTAGAGGGTTGCTGGCCGCCGCTTAGTTGGAGGATCCCTGTGCCTCACACCTCCGCCAGCACCTTCGCCTCCGCCTCGGAACTCACCACCCGGCCGGCATCCTCGAAACCTTCAATCTGATCGAAGTTGAGGTAGCGGTAGAGCTCGGCGCCCTTGGGATCGATCTTGGCGGCGGCGATGGCCAGGTATTGCTCCTTGGTGGGGATGCGGCCCAGCTGGGCGCATACCGCCGCGAGCTCGGCGCTACCCAGGTACACCTGGGCGCCGTTGCCGAGGCGGTTGTTGAAGTTGCGGGTGCTGGTGGAGAACACGGTGGTGTTGTCCTCCACCCGGGCCTGGTTGCCCATGCACAGGGAGCAGCCGGGCATCTCCATGCGGGATCCCGCCTTCTCGAAGATGGCGTAGTAGCCCTCCTGTTTGAGCATCTCCTCATCCATGCGGGTGGGCGGGCAGACCCACAGGCGAGCACTGTTTGCGCCCTGGCCTTCCAGCACCGTGGCGGCGGCGCGGTAGTGGCCGATGTTGGTCATGCAGGAACCGATGAACACCTCATCGATGGGCTTGCCCGCCTCGTCCGAGAGCAGCTTGACGTTGTCGGGGTCGTTGGGGCAGGCCAGGATCGGCTCAGTGATCTGATCGAGATCGATCTCGATCACGGCGGCGTAGTCGGCATCGGCGTCAGCCTCCAGAAGCACCGGATCGGCCAGCCAGGCCTCCATGGCCTTGATGCGGCGGGCCAGGGTGCGGGCATCGCCGTAGCCCCGCGCAATCATGTTCTTCAGCAGCGCCACGTTGCTGCGCAGGTATTCGCTCACGGTCTCCACCGAGAGCTTGATGGTGCTGCCGGCGCAGGAGCGCTCAGCCGTGGCATCGGTGAGTTCAAAAGCCTGCTCGAGCTTGAGATCGGGCAGCCCCTCGATCTCCATGATCCGGCCGTTGAACACGTTCTGCTTGCCCTCCTTGGCCACGGTGAGCAGCCCCTGCTGGATGGCCACATAGGGGATGGCATTCACCACATCGCGCAGGGTCACGCCGGGCTGCAGGGAGCCGGAGAACTTCACCAGCACCGATTCGGGCATGTCCAGCGGCATGGCGCCGATGGCGGCGGCGAAGGCCACCAGGCCGGAGCCGGCCGGGAAGGAGATGCCGAGCGGGAAGCGGGTGTGGCTGTCGCCGCCGGTGCCCACCGTGTCGGGCAGGAGCATGCGGTTGAGCCAGCTGTGGATGATGCCGTCGCCGGGGCGCAGGGCCACACCGCCGCGGGACGCCATGAAGTCGGGCAGTTCGGCGTGGGTTTTCAGATCCACCGGCTTGGGATAGGCGGCGGTGTGGCAGAAGCTCTGCATCACCAGATCGGCGCTGAAGCCCAGACAGGCCAGCTCCTTCATCTCATCGCGGGTCATGGGCCCGGTGGTGTCCTGGGAGCCCACGGTGGTCATCAGCGGTTCGCAGCTGGTGCCAGGGCGCACGCCCGGCAGGCCGCAGGCCTTGCCCACCATCTTCTGGGCCAGGGTGAAGCCCTTGCCGGTGTCGGCCGGCGCCACCGGCCGGATGAACAGCTCGCTGGCGGGAAGCCCCAGCTGGGCGCGCACTTTGTCGGTCAGGGAGCGGCCGATCAGCAGGGGGATGCGGCCGCCGGCCCGCACCTCATCGGTGATCGTGCTGGGCTTGAGCTCGAAGCGGGCCACGATCTCCCCGGCTCCCGCCTCGCCGGCGGCGCGCTCGATCGTGCCGGCATAGGGGCGGATCGTGATCACATCGCCGGAGTTGAGGGCGGTCACGTCGCACTCGATCGGCAGCGCGCCGGAATCCTCAGCGGTGTTGAAGAAGATCGGCGCGATCTTGCCGCCCAGCACCACGCCGCCACTGCGCTTGTTGGGCACGTGCGGGATGTCGGTGCCGGTGTGCCAGAGCACCGAGTTGATGGCGGACTTGCGGGAGCTGCCGGTGCCCACCACATCGCCCACATAGGCAACGGGATGGCCCTTGGTTTTGAGCTCGGTGATCAGCTCCAGGCCGCCGGGCATGCGGGTTTCCAGCATCGCCGTGGCGTGCAGGGGGATGTCCGGCCGGGTGGTGGCGTGGGTGGCGGGGGAGAGGTCGTCGGTGTTGGTTTCACCTTCCACCTTGAACACCGTCACGGTGATCTCGGCGGGCAGCTCGGGTTTGGCGGTGAACCACTCGGCGGCGGCCCAGCTGTCGATCACCTGCTGGGCATAGGCGTTGCTCGCCGCCAGCTCCAGCACATCGTTGTAAGCGTCGTACACAAGCAGCGTGGTGCTCAGCCCCTCGGCAGCGGCGCTGGCGATGGCCGCATCGGGGTTGCTGAGCAGCGCGATCAGGGCGCCCACGTTGTAACCGCCGATCATCGTGGCCAGCAGCTTCACGGCCGCCACGGGAGTGAGCAGCGGGCAGGTGGCCGTGCCCTGGGCCACGCCGGCCAGCCAGCCGGCTTTCACATAGGCGGCCTCATCCACGCCGGGGGGGATCCGCTCGCTCAGCAGGTGCAGCAGGAAGGTTTCCTCTCCAGTGGGCGGGGCTTCCAACAGCTCAGTGAGGGCCTGGGCCTGGCCGGCATTGAGGGGAAGGGCCGGCACCCCCAGGGCCTCGCGCTCAGCGGCGGCGGCGCGGTAGCTGGCGAGGAAGGTGCTGGCGGACATCGGCGCTGACGGGTCTGGTGGGGCCCGGACGACTGGACTTGGACCACCATTGTTCTTTGCCGCCTGCCCCGCCCTTGGTGACAACGGCTGCAAATGGGCTTCTAGGGTGGGCTGTCAACCGCCCGATCCTGGATCCCGGCCATGCTTCCCACCTCCGATCTGCATGTGGTGGAAACACGGCCACTGGTGGCGCCGGCCCTGCTGCATCGGGAGCTGCCCCTCGGCGATGGGGCCGCCACCACCGTGCGGGAAGCGCGGGATCGGATCAAGGCCATTCTGCGGGGCGATGACCAGCGGCTGCTGGTGATCGTGGGCCCCTGCTCCGTGCACGATGTGGATGCCGCCAAGGAGTATGCGGCGGCCATCGCCCAGGAGCACGAGCGCCACAGGGACGCGCTCGAGATCGTGATGCGCGTGTACTTCGAGAAGCCCCGCACCACCGTGGGTTGGAAGGGCCTGATTAACGACCCCCATCTCGATGGCAGCTATGACATCAATACCGGCCTGCGCCTGGCACGGGGCCTGCTGCTGCACCTGGCCGATATGGGACTGCCCTCGGCCACGGAGCTGCTGGATCCGGTGGTGCCCCAGTACATCGCTGACCTGATCAGCTGGACGGCCATCGGCGCCCGCACCACCGAGAGCCAGACCCACCGGGAAATGGCCTCGGGCCTCTCCATGCCGATCGGGTTCAAGAACGGCACCGATGGCAGCGCCTCCACCGCCATCAATGCCATGGAGGCCGCCGCCCGCTCCCATCATTTCCTGGGCATCAACAAGGACGGCCACGCCGCCATCGTGACCACCACCGGCAATCCCGATGGTCATCTGGTGCTGCGGGGCGGCAAGCAGGGAACCAACTACCACTCCGAAGCGGTGGAGGCTGCCGCGGCGGCCCTGGCCAAGGACGGTCTGCCCGCCCGGGTGATGGTGGATTGCAGCCATGGCAACTCCAACAAGGACTATCGCCGTCAGGCTGAGGTGGCGGGCCAGGTGGCCCACCAGCTGCGCAGTGGTTCGCGCCATGTGATGGGCGTGATGCTCGAGAGCCACCTGGTGGCGGGCAGCCAGAAGATCCCCAGCGATCTGTCCCAGCTCACCTACGGCCAGAGCATCACCGATGCCTGCATCGATCTGGCCACCACCAACGAGCTGTTGGCCCAGCTGGCGGAGGCTGTGGGCCAGGCCCAGCAGGCCAGATCGTTGGCTGCGGCCTGAATCAGCGACTGGTTGTGTTCACTTTGGCACTCAACACTTGTGAGTGCTGATTGTGTGGCTGCAACGAACTGTTCGGCCTGGACAG
>CALJTZ010000527.1 GCA_937975655.1 uncultured Synechococcus sp.
CCCCGGCCTGCATCCGCAGCAGCGTCGCCGGGTCGACGCAGGCCCGGACGGGGGCGGCCTCCTGCCGGCGCGACACCCGGCGCACCAGGACGTCGGCCTCGTGCTCGACTTCGACCTCGCGCAGAACCTTACGCTCCGCGACTATTTTCAGGAGCCCTACTGCAAAAAAGGCGTGCTCGACCGCACCGCCGCCGGCGCCCTCTGACCCCCTGCCCCCATGCGCAGCCGTTTTCTCCAGGGTGTTCAGCTGCTGGCGGGCGCCGGGCAGGCGCCCCGCCGGGCCGATGTTCTGCTGGAGAACGGCACGATCGCAGCCTTCGATGCCGACGCGGCTGAGCGCGCCGGCGCCCTGGGGCTGAGGCCGATTCAGGCCGGAAGCTGGTTGCTGGCGCCGGCGCTGGTGGACCCCCATTCCGAGCTGGAGGATCCCCACAGCGGTGCTGCCGAAACCCTGGCCTCGTTGGAGCGTTCCGCCATCGCCGCCGGGTACGGCACCGTGGCCCTGCTGCCGCAAGCTCACACTTGGCGTGATCGCCCGGAATGTCTTCATTTACCGGCGTCCTCGCGGCTGCGCCTGCTGCTCTGGGGCAGCGTCAGCCGCGCAGGCCGTGGAGAGGAGCTGGCCTCCCATGCCGACCAGTTGGCCGCGGGAGCCGTGGGGCTGGCGGAGGGACCGGAGCTTCCGCCCCTGCCTCTACTGGAGCGGGGCCTGCAGCTGGGTGAGATGGGCGCCGCTCCGGTGCTGCTGGCAGCGCGCGACGCCAGCCTCAGCCAGCAGGGCTTTGTGCGGGCGGGGGTGGAGGCCCTGCGGGCGGGTTGGCCCATGGACCCGCCCCTGAGTGAAACCCTGCCGCTGCAGAGCCTGCTCAGCCTGGCCCGGCTGTTCCCGCAGCGACGGCTGCAGGTGATGAATGTCTCCACGGCCCAGGGCTTGGCCGAACTGGGCCAGTGGGCCGGCCCCCAGCGCCCCGAGGCCACCGTGTGTTGGTGGCATCTGCTGGTGGATAGCGGCAGCCTCGATCCCCTGGCGGAGGGCTGGCGGGTGGTGCCGCCCCTGGGCACTCCGGCCGACCGCGAGGCCCTGATCGCCGGGCTGGCCACTGGGCTGATCACGGCGGTGGCCGTGCACCATGCGGCCCTGGATCCAGAGGAGCAGTTGCTGCCCCTGGATCAACGCAAGCCCGGGGTGGCGGGCCACCGTTTTGTGTTGCCCAGCCTCTGGGCTGAGCTGGTGCAGCGCCGGGGTTGGAGCGTTGAACAGCTGTGGCAGGCCCTCTGTTTCGGTCCGGCTGAGCTGCTGGGCCTCCAGGCCCCCAGCCTCTCCCGCGGCAGTGGCGATTGGATCCTGTTCGACCCCCAGCAGGAGTGGCATCCCGCCCAGGATCCCCACGGGCCCCTGGCGGCCAATCAGCCCTTGGCCAGCCAGCCGCTCCGGGGCCAGGTGCTGGCCACGGGCCTCAACGTTGGCCTGTGGCGCGGGCCGGGCTGACGCTGGTCAGTGGATCGGCGCTGCCCAGCGCCCCGGCGGTGTTGAGGGGCCAGAAGCGCCAGAAGGCGCGGCCGATCACCTCGCTCTCGGGCAGGAAGGCGCCGCCGGGCCAGAAACGGCCATCCCAGCTGTTGGCCCGGTTGTCCCCCAGGGTGAGCACGTGGTGGGGCGGCACCACCGCATTGAGGCTGCGGCAGGGTCCCGTACCCTGGTTGTCCACGGGGCAGTAGTTGGTCACGTAGGGCTCCTTCAGCTTCTGCCCGTTCACGCTCACCTCGCCGCGGGGGTTCACCACCACGCGATCACCGGCCACGGCCACCACCCGTTTGATGTACGCGTCGCAGGCCGGTTCCTGCAGGCCCGGCAGCCCATTGATCAGCGGCAGGTTCACCACCAAGCAGCGCAACGGCCCGGCCTGGTGATCGAGTTTGAGTACAGGGTCGAAGTGATGGGGGGCATGGAACACCACAATTTCGCCGCGCTGGGGGGGGCGGCTGCGGTAGGTGAGCTTCTCCACCAGCAGGCGGTCCTGCAGCTGCAGCCCCGGCAGCATCGACCCGGAGGGAATGAAGCGTGCCTCCAGCAGCAGCTGGCGGATGCCCAGCGCCACGGCGAGGGTGATCACCACGCCCCGCCAGAACACCCACGGACTTTCCGGCGGAGTTGATGACTGATCGTTCTCGCTCAAGGGTTGCCGGTCCGGCCTTGGGTTCAGTTGGGGCAGATTAGGGCTGCTCGTGGCGCGCACCATGGTTCGACCCCGCTGGTTCTCCTCCCAGAGGGCCCAGGCGGGCAGGGGATGGCGCCATTGGGACCGCTTCGTGGCGGTGTGGGCCGGCGTGAACCTCGTGTGGGTGGCCTTTGACCTCACCTACCTGCCCCTGCGCACCTTCTGGCTGCAGCGCAATCTCACGCCGCTCCCCTCGGTGCCCCTGGTGATTCCCCTCACCCTGCTGCCCGACATCACGCCCCTCTACGACCCCGTGAAGGGGATTGAGCCCCACCGCGAGACGGAGGCCTACCTGGCCAGCTTCCGCCGCCTCGACCAGGCCCTGCAGGCCGGTGAATCCGTGGCGAGCGTGGCACCCCTACGCCGCCGCCAGATGCTGCTCACCGAGCAGCTGATCAACGAGAACCCCTTTCTGGGCTCCGGCAATGCCGGCACCCTCGAGAAGATCAAGAACCGCCTGCGGCAGCGGGCAGGGCTCGACTCCGCCAAGCAATCGGCGGCGGTGCTGCTGGGGGACCGCTGGCTGGCCAGTCACCCCTGGCAGCAGGAGCGTCGTTTCTGGCAGCAGCAGGTGCTGCCCCTGGTGGCCACCAGCTACTGGCGCTCCATTGATGAAAACGGCCGTCCCACCGATCATTTCTGGCGCTTTGATCTGGCCCTGTTCCAGAGCGTCTTCGCGCTAGACATCCTGCTGCGGGTGCTGCGGCTGCGTCTCCTCGTCCTCGGGCGACGGCACGCTGCTGTCGACGTCGCCGCGCTGCTGCTGCTGCTCGGGCGGCCCCTGCTGCTCCTCCTCGAGCCCGCCGCCGCCCTCCCCCCGGCGACGCAGCAGGCGCTGCCAAAGAGCGGCGGCGCCGGCGCGTCTGCCGGGGCCGGGGCCACCCCCGGCCAGCGCCCTCCCGACGCTGCGTTGAGGTACCGGTCGAGGGCCGCGACGCGGTCGAAGCGGACGGCGCCGCTCCAGAGGGGAGGAGAGGCGGCGAGGGGAGGAAGAAGAAAAGAGCAAAAGAGCAAAACCAAAAGGGTGGAGCCAGTGGTATAAGTAAGATTGGTAATTGGGTAGTTTTAATAATCTCTCTAGATTAATAAAATATAAATCTCCTTCTTGCTTCACCACTTGTTGGTAAACTATTGTCGAGGCATCTTCAACCATGGCTGAAGCTTCTTGCAAATAGGATTGTGTATTTTGAAAAGCTACCATAAACTGTGGACTTAACTCTTTTAAAAGTGGTACCAGATGATGTCTAATTTTATTTCTCAAATATGTATCGGATGCATTGCTGCTATCTTCTCGCCAATGAATGTGGTGCTGTTGAGCGTATGCTG
>CALJTZ010000528.1 GCA_937975655.1 uncultured Synechococcus sp.
CCGTTTCAGAGCGCCTGAGGCCTCAGATCCGGCCCATCTCCGGGGATGGATCCGGGGTGAGCACCACCGGAAGGCGCTCGCGTTCTGGCTCCGCAGCCGCTGCCACCTCGCCATGGCGCACCAGGCTCACCACCCGCGGGCGGGGAGGTTCGGCCAGGGCCAGGGGAGGAGCCTCCGGTGCCTCATCAGCGGCCTCGCCACCGTGATCGCAGGCGGCCAGGGCCTCCTGCAACAAGGAATCAAAGGTGGCCCCAGCCAGGCGATGGCGGGCAATCTCCAGGAAAGCCCGGGCCAACGACTCTCCGGCAGCAGCCTTGAGGGCGGGGTTGGAGCGCCGCTGCTCCTGCTCATCCTCCACCGCCCGAATGAAGCGCTCCGTGACATCCCGCTTGGTGGCAGCCCGGATACGGGTTTCCTGCTCAAGCGGCGTGAGGCTGCCCTGCAGCTCAAGCTCCTCCAAGCGACGGCTCAGGCTCTCGAGCACTTCGCGGGCCTCTTTGCCCACGTGGGCCAGCTGGCCGTCGGACAGACGAGGTAGATCGGCCACGAACACCTTGCCGTGATCCCGCAGGGTCAGGAAGGTGGGCCGCACCGTGCCCCGACTGGGATAGGCCTCGCGGGGACGCTGGGGCCGATTGGGCGGCATCGGGCCAGCGGAGCTGCGCCGGCGGGTGATGCGACTGGTGCCGTTGAAGCCCGAGCCCGTGCCATTGAAGCCAGGCGAAGCCGAAGCAGAACTAAAGGACATACCAGTGGACCTATTGACGCGGTTGTTATCTGTCGGGCGCGAGCGCCAGCCTCTGCCGGCTGGCACCCTAGGGATCCCAGGCCTGTTCAGCAGCAAACGCTGCACAGTTGATGCAATCTGGCAGGCGCCGCCAAGGGCTTCAGTACGGCAAACCCGCCAGGGGCGCCTCCAGGCTCTCCCCCTGCTCCACCGAGCCCAGCAGCCAGGCCTGATGCCCCTGCTCGCCACACACTGCGAGGGCCTGAGCCACGGCGGCTTCCGGCACCACCAGACAGAAGCCCACGCCGAGGTTGAAGGTGTTCCAGAGGTCGGACTCAGGCACCTCCCCCTTCTGCTGCAGCCAGCGGAACAGCTCTGGGCGCTCCCAGCTGGCGGCATCGATCCGGCCGTGAACCCCGGCCGGCAAGGTGCGAGGCAGATTTTCCGGCAGGCCACCGCCGGTGATGTGGGCCATGCCATGCAGCGGCACGCCGGCCGTGAGCAGGGCCTGCACCAGGGATCCGTAGAGACGGGTGGGGGTGAGCAGGGCTTCGAGCGCCGGCGGCCCGCCGGCCACCAGCGGGGTATCCGGGCCGACGCTGTGCGCCTCAAGGATCCGTCGCACCAGGCTGAAGCCATTGCTGTGCACGCCACTGCTGGCCACAGCCACGATGCGATCACCGGCCCGTACCGCCCGGCCATCAATCAGCGCGTCCTCATCCACCACCGCCACACAGAAGCCCGCCAGGTCGTAACGACCGGGGCCGTAGAAACCCGGCATCTCGGCCGTTTCCCCACCCAGCAGGGCGCAGCCGCTCTGGCGACAGCCGTCGGCGATGCCCTCCACCACCTCGGCCATGGCCTCGGGCGCGAGCTTTCCGGTGGCGATGTAATCGAGAAAGAACAGGGGCTGGGCGCCGCTGGTGATCACGTCGTTGACGCACATGGCCACCAGATCGATTCCCACACCGTGGTGCTGGCCATGGGCCTGGGCTAGCTCCAACTTGGTACCAACGCCGTCGGTGCCGGACACCAGCAGGGGCTTCTTGAGCCCCTCCGGCAGACGGCAGAGGCCACCGAAGCCCCCCAGACCGCCCACCACCTCGGGCCTGCGGGTGGATTCGACGCTGGCACGAATGCGCTCGACAAACGCCCGTCCAGCCACCACGTCCACACCGGCTGTGCGGTAGTCCATACGTGATCCCATCAATCTCCTGCCCTGATCCTGCCCCGCCGCGCGCCTGAAACCCGGACCAAAGACCTCCCAGGGGGTGGACAGTCGGCCGATTGACCCAAGCAAGGATCAGTCGACCTTATGGGCGCGATCGCTCTTGCTGATGGCCAGGCGCGGCTTGACAAGCGCAGATCTCAGGCCTGGTCAGCGATCAGCACTTTGATAGTGAATCCTGATCGATGGAATGCAGACCTTTTTTGATCAGATCTCCCGCAGATAGCCCTTAACTTTGCTGGGTCGTCAATTCCCGATAGGAACTTCGCGGGGCGGTTCACTCCAACAACTCTTTCAAAGAGCTGGAGCGTTTACACCGCTAGCGGGCCACGTCTTTCCCAGTGGCTGTTGCGTTTATCGCAGCGAGTTTCGCTTGTTATGCGTCGCACGATTTTCCTGAGCGGCTCCGCCCTCCTGCTGTCTGGCAGCAACGTCCTGGCCCCTGCTTTCGCAACCACCGGCCGGGTTGTGCCTGTCACCAGCGAATCCCGCCTTGAGGTGGCCATCCGAGAAGTGGAGGCCCCCCAAGCCATCGAGGAACAGCCCCTCAAGCCTGCGGCCCCCAGCTTGCCCATCGCCACCCCTTCGGCCCAGCCGACGGTGCGCTCGGTGAGCAATGGCCAAGCCAGTTGGTACGGCCCTGGTTTTTATGGCAACCGCACAGCCAATGGGGAGGTGTTCCGCCCGGGCACCCTCACCGCGGCCCATCGCACCCTGCCCTTCGGCACCAAGGTGCGGGTCACCAATCTCTGGAACGGCCGCACGGCTGTGGTTCGCATCAACGACCGAGGCCCCTTCCACGGCAACCGGGTGATCGACCTGGCCCATGGCGCTGCCAACCAACTTGGTGTGGTGGCCAGTGGCGTGGCCCAAGTGAAGCTGGAAGTTCTCCAGTAGGCCTGGAGCGAACCCAGGCCCCATCCATACCAGGCGACCTATTCGCCCTGTTCAGCCCACCCGCCACCCTGGCGGGTGGGCTTTTTGCTGTGGGCCCCACTCGTAGTGTCAGGGCCCAACGGGAGACCCGGTGCGCCTGCTGCACACCCGCACTGACTTGATGCACTGGCGCCGGCAGGCAGCCGATGCGCCCCTGCACTTCGTGCCCACGATGGGGGCGCTCCATGCCGGGCACCAGAGCTTGATCCGGCGAGCAGCTGCCAGCCCCGCTGGCCGTCCAGCACGGGTGCTGGTGAGTGTGTTCGTGAACCCGCTGCAATTCGGTCCCAGCGAAGATTTCG
>CALJTZ010000529.1 GCA_937975655.1 uncultured Synechococcus sp.
GTAGATCGAACCGAGTTGTCGCAACGGATGCCATCCGAAACTCTGCCCTACAGACGACGATCCCTGGAATCCGGGCAGTACCTAGCGACCGGCTACGGCGATCTACTCCAGATAACGGAATTGTCAGCAGCATGTCCGCCAAGGGGCTACTGCTGGGATAGCGCCGTGGTGGAGAATATTTTCTCCACCCTCAAGCACGAGTTAGGCCTCGATAACGATGCCGAGGATCTGTTTTCATTCCAGCAGCTGCAAAGCTGGCTGGCCCTCTGGATCAACGGTTACTACAACCGTGAGTGTCGTCACTCAACAATCAACTATCTCATTCTAATCGATTAAGAGCAACAGTACGTCACTGCCCGTTCACTCGCCACCACGAGGCCCTGATCACTCTCCACGGAATCGGGGCAACCCCACCGTTGGCAATAGAGAGCATGGATCTCTTCTCTCGCCCAGAGGTGGCAGGTTTAGACCGCTGTGTGCTGCCCACAACAGGCGCGACACCTTCTGTTTTCGTGGTGCGCACGCAGGTCTTGTTGCATCAATGCATTTTTGGCCTGTGTGGCTTGCCCTGCCCTGTCCGGTACGAGGATCACTCCAGTGCTTCTGTAGGTCCATGTGCTGAGTCCACTGCTGACCGCCTTGCCCCATGCCCATCTGCAGGGCACATTGCTGCCTCGCGGTTTCTTTCTCGGCCTTGGCCTGATCTACCTGGTGGCCCTGGCCGTGGATCGCCTCGCGGCCAACTGGCGTTTGCCCGGGGCGGCCGCCGTGCTGCTGCTGGGCCTGGTGATTCCCACACAGTGGTTGACCCAGGCCCAACCCCTCGGCTCGCTGCAGGTGGAGACCTTCCACCGGGTGAGCCTGGCACTACTGATCTTCTACGCCGGTCTGAAAACCGACCTACGCCGCATCCGCGGCATGACCGGGGCGGGTCTGAGGCTGGGCTGTGGTGGTGTGTTGCTCACCGTGGCGATCACGGCTCTGGCACTTCTGCTGCTTGCGCCTCTGTTGGCGAGTGGCTTACCCCCTGCCGCCGCGGTGCTGGCGATGTGCTGCCTCGGGGCCACCGACAGCGGCGCCATCGAGGATCTGCTGGTGGCGCTGGGGCATTCCATCCGCGGGCGACTGGGTCATCTGCTGCAGTTCGAGGTGGCCGTGAGCACGTTGGTCACCTTGCTGGGCTTCGGGCTGGTGGCCGGTGTGGGGCAGACCGAACCCCATGACGTCCATCAGGCCCTCCATGCGCAGTTGGTCGGTCGCCTGATGGACCAGCTGGGGGCTGTTGGGCTTCATGTGATCGCCGGCCTGCTGGCCGGGCTCATCGTGGGTGTTGTGGCACCGCGCTTGATCGATGCCCTGGTGCGCTCTGAGTCGATGCTGTTGCTGGTGGCGGTGGCGCTGGCTTTCGTGGCCTTTGGCTTCGGTCAGCTCCTGGGCGGTGGTGGGCTGCTAGCGGTCTTCGTGGCCGGGGTGATGCTCTCCAATGGCCGTTACCGGATCGGACGCTTTGAGCAGCAGGCCTTGGGCCGGGTGATGCATCCGCTGAATACGGCCGCCGAAATCACGGTGCTTCTATTGCTCGGTCTGCTGGTAAAGCCCGCGGCGCTGATCACGGCGCTGCCGCTGGGGTTTGCGCTGGCGATCGTGGTGCCGCTGGCGCGGTTGCTGGCGGTTTTTGTGCTGCTGCCGTCCGGCCGGTTCCCCTGGCCCGACCGCCTGGTCGTTGCCGGTTGCGGGCTGCGGGCGGCGGTGCCCTTGGCGCTCGCGGTGTCGATGGCCGAGGAGCTGCCGCATCTGCGCGGTGTCGTTCCGGTGCTCGCAGAACCCCTGGGGGAGCAGCTTTTGGCGTTGCTTTTCGTGGTGGTG
>CALJTZ010000530.1 GCA_937975655.1 uncultured Synechococcus sp.
CTACAGCATCTGAACCAGAGCGCAAGGCCCTAGGTCACATTGCCGGTCGGGTACTGCAAATAAGCTGGGGCCCTTGTTCGGTCTCTGTTGTTTTCAGCCACCTTCCGCTATGCCCTGATCGGCCTGCTGGAGATTGTCTCCAGCGAAGCAGGTCTGAATGGCACCGACATCGCCCGCCGGCACAGCATTTCGACCACCTACATGGCCAATGTGCTGAGCGAGCTGAAGCGCCTCGGCATCGTCCACAGCCGCAAGGGGCGTTATGGCGGGTACACGCTCTCGTGTCTGCTGGATGAGATCAACCTGCTGGCGCTTCATCAGGGGCTAGCGGGTTCCCATTTCGCTCCAGAGCAGGAGCCCACAACGCCGGTAGAACGCTGGCTGTGGCAGCTGGAAGCCCGCTGGCAAGCTGAACTTGCCGCCACAACCCTGTCCGACCTGCAACGTTTTGCCGTTGATCAGCCAGCTGCGCTCCCTTCGCTTGGCTCCTGAGCGGCGAGCCACAGCATCGGGTCAATCCGCCGGCAACCCCCGCTCGTTGAACATGCCCTCAAACAGCACCGAGCTGAGGTAGCGCTCACCGGAATCCGGCAGCACCACCACGATGGTCTTGCCGGCCATGGCCTCCTCCTGGGCCAGGCGCAGGGCCGCCACCGTGGCCGCGCCGCAGCTGATGCCGGCCAGGATTCCCTCCTCCTTCATCAGCCGGCGGGCCATGGCCACGGCCTCCTCGTCACTCACCTGCTCCACCCGATCCAGCAGGCCGAGATCGAGGTTGCCCGGCACAAAACCAGCGCCGATGCCCTGGATCTTGTGGGGCCCGGGCTGAATGGCCTGGCCGCCACGGGTCTGGCTGATCACAGGACTGTTGTTGGGCTCCACCGCCACGGACACCAGCGGCTTGCCCAGGGTGGTCTTGATGTAACGGCTCACCCCGGTGATGGTGCCGCCGGTGCCCACACCTGCCACCAGCACGTCCACCGCACCATCGGTGTCATTCCAGATTTCCGGACCGGTGGTGTCGTGGTGAATCTGGGGATTGGCAGGATTCACGAATTGCTGCAGCAGCACATAGCGCTGCGGATCACTGGCCGCAATCTCCTTGGCCCGGTTCACCGCCCCAGTCATCCCCAGCCGGCCCTCGGTGAGCTCAAGCCTGGCGCCATAGGCCGTGAGCAACTTGCGCCGCTCCAGGCTCATGGTTTCCGGCATGGTGAGGGTGAGGGGGATGCCCTTGGCGGCCGCCACAAAGGCCAGGGCAATGCCGGTGTTACCGCTGGTGGGCTCGATGATTTCCTTGCCAGGGCCCAGCAGGCCATCCCGTTCGGCGGCTGCGATCATGGCTGCACCGATCCGGCACTTCACCGAATAGGCGGGGTTACGACCCTCGATCTTGGCCAGCACCCGTGCCTTGGCTCCCTCGGTAACCCGATGGAGTTCCACCAGCGGAGTGCGGCCAATCGTGAGGCTGTTGTCGCTGAAGATCGCGGCCATGGGGGCAGGGGCTCAATGGATGCATGAAGAAGCCAGCCACCCCGGGTGACTGGCTGTGTTGTCAGGCTCAAGACGAGCTCGATTCAAGCATTCTGGCCCGATAAGTGCAGGCAAGAATCGCTATGGTTGTCCACAGCAACATGCTCACACCTCCGGCGGCTGAACCGATGGTTGACCCAACAGTCCATCAGCTTCAGGCCAAAAGCCTTCAAGCCTGATGTCGGCGCGGAATTGCGCAAGGATCAGGGGACTTTGGTGCCGCAGCAGGGTCCCATTCTTGAGCTTCAGGGTGTAGCTCGCAGAAGATCGTGCAAGATTCATGGCGTCACCTCAAACGAAGATCGTCTGGACAGCTTCAGTTGGGATGAAAAGATCATCCTGACTTGCCTGCTGGAGAACACCATCCACCTTGAATCGGTTGAGCATCTTCGTTACGGTCACGCGAGTGAGGCCGCACAGATCTGCCAGGGATTTGTGGGTCAGATTCATGTCGCGCAGCGAGAAGCGGTACCCCTTGGAGTTCACCTGGCCGAACCGTCGCCCGATCCAGGCAAGCAGGGTGAGCAGGCGCTGATCGGCGGAGCGGATGCGGTTGAGTTGGAAGATCTCCTCCAGATTCTGAATCTGTAGACGCAGCAGATCTTGCACGTCGCTGTGGTCGGGCTGGAACTGCTCCACCACGACGGTGGAGATGCACTGGATCTCAACGGGCTTGATGCCGGAGTAGGCGGCGGTCACCCAGTCGCCAGGTCCCCAGATGCCGAAGACGATCGATTCACCGTCGTTGTCCCAGGTGGATGTGCGGATGTACCCGTCCTGAATCTTCCAGTTCAGGTTTTCAGGCAGTACGTCTCCGGGTTGAAGGCTCAGGCGGAGCGGTTGCAGGGTGGTTGATGGGCTGGTCATGGCGTGGCAGAAAGCGTGCGGTCATGGGGTGTTCGGGGGCCAGCGGAGTGCTGGCCTGAAGCATTCGGCGACAACAGCTCATGGGGAGCCTGCGTGATGGGCGGACTGTAGCACAAATTCTCAATCGGCCATGCGTATTAACCTTGGGTGGTGGACAACCTCCTGCGCCAGCAAGTCCGCCGGTTGACGTGCCAGCTGGTAGCCCCTTTCGGGCCCACGGATGCTGCGCAGGATCCCGTCGCGGCGAAGGCTGGCAAGCATCTGCTCCAGATAGCGCTCGGGAATGCCCTGGCGAGAGGCGATCTCCCCGGCCGGTATCACGCCGCCGCCGTCATGCAGGCTGGCCAGTTCGATCAGGGCCACGAGGCCGGACTTGGCCTTGGGCAAAGGCCACTGATTCAATCGGCATTGGGCTGCAAGCCCGTCTTGCCAGGAGCTGGCCCGCATGGTTCCGCGACATCGAATTTCCGATGGATGTAAGCGTGAATACCCTGAGTCGCCCAGCCTCGGCCGTACCGTCCACTCCGGTACCCAATCGGCTTTACGTGGCTTATCTCCGTTCCTCCCTCTCCCGTC
Organism: uncultured Synechococcus sp.; assembly: GCA_937975655.1. Taxonomy (GTDB): domain Bacteria; phylum Cyanobacteriota; class Cyanobacteriia; order PCC-6307; family Cyanobiaceae; genus Vulcanococcus. The sequence goes on from CALJTZ010000530.1 coordinate 2,977, forward strand.
GGCTCGGGGCCGGCCTGGCCCTGGCGGCCCTCACGGGAGCTGGCGCCTCTGCGTTGCTCTCGGGCCAGGCCCAGGCCCAGGCCGCCAAGTCCCAGCAGATTCTTCTGGTCTCCTACGCGGTCACCAAGGCGGCCTACGACCAGATCATTCCCCAGTTCCAGGCCGACTGGAAGAAGAAGACCGGACAGAGCGTGGTGATCAAGACCAGCTACGGCGGCTCCGGTTCCCAGACCCGTGCTGTGCTCGATGGCCTGGAAGCGGATGTGGTGGGACTGGCTCTCGAGGGCGATGTGATCAAGATTCAGGAGGGCGGACTGATCAAGCCGGGTTGGCAGCGGGAGTTCCCCAACGGTTCCGTCATCACCAACTCGGTGGTGGCCTTCTTCGTTCGACCGGGCAACCCCAAGAAGATCAACGGTTGGAAGGATCTCGATAACAAGGACGTCGATGTGGTGACGGCCAATCCCAAGACCTCCGGTGGGGCCCGCTGGAACTTCCTGGGTCTGTGGGGTTCGGAGACGGAGACCGGTGGATCCGAGGCTCAAGCCCGCAAGTTCATCACCACCGTTTACAAGAACGTGGATGTGCTGCCGAAGGATGCCCGTGAAGCTACCGACACCTTCGTCAAGCGCCGCAAGGGCGACGTTCTGCTGAACTACGAGAATGAGGCCATTCTCGCTAAGCGCACCGGCGAGTGGACCGTTCCCTACAAGCTTCCCAGCCCCAATGTGCTGATTGAAGGGCCGATCGCCGTGGTGGACAAGAATGTAGACAAGAAGGGGACCCGCAAGGTGGCCGAGGCGTTCGCCCGCTTCCTGTACACCCCTGCTGCCCAGAAGATTTTCGTGAACAACGGTTTCCGCCCCGTCACCGCTGAGGGCAAGGCCTATGCCCGTGGCAAGTTCCAGCGGGTGAAGACCTTCACGGTGGCCGACTTCGGCGGCTGGGCCAAAGTGAACACGAAGTTCTTCGGCAAAGGCGGCATCTGGGATCAGATCTTCTCCAAGAGCCGCTGAGCCGCCATCACCGATTCACACCACAAGAGCAGCCCTGGCGCGATGCGTCAGGGCTTTTTTAAGGCCCCTGGCCAGCGCCGCGCTCCAGACGGTGTAGCCTTAACTCCTGTTGTCCACCGAGATACCGTGGTAAACCGTTTTCAGCCCCCTGCTGGGCGGTCCATCCGTTGCTTCGCCCTTGGTTCCGCCCTGTCCATGGGGCTGGTGGGTCTCGCTGGTTGTAATGCTCAAAAGAACACCACTGACGTAGGGAATGGTGCCCAGGGTTCCCAGGAGCTGCTGCTGGTGAGCTACGCCGTCACCAAGGCGGCCTACGATCGGATCCTGCCGGCCTTCGAAGCGGACTGGAAGTCCAGAACCGGCCAGAGCGTGAAGGTGAAAACCAGTTACGGCGGCTCCGGCTCCCAGACCCGCGCTGTGATTGACGGCCTCGAAGCCGATGTGGTCGGCCTGGCCCTAGGCGGTGATGTGCTCAAGATCGAGCAGGCCGGCCTGATTGAGCCTGGCTGGGAGAAGGAGCTTCCTCATGACTCCACCATCACCCATTCGGTGGTGGCCCTGATTCCGCGCGATGGCAACCCCAAGGGCATCAAGACCTGGCAGGATCTCGGCAAGGACGGCATCACCGTGGTGACGGCCAACCCCAAGACCTCGGGCGGCGCCCGCTGGAATTTCCTGGCCCTCTGGGGGTCTGTGACCCGTAACGGCGGTACAGACGCGCAGGCCCGCTCCTTCGTGGGCAAGGTATACGGCAACGTCGAGAGCCTGCCGCGTGATGCCCGTGAAGCCTCGGATGTGTTCCTGAAGCGGGGCCAGGGTGATGTGATGCTGAACTACGAGAACGAGGCCATCGCCGCCCGCAAGAGCGGCGAACTGAAGCAGGCGTTCCTAGTGCCGGATCAGAACATCAGCATTGATGGGCCGATCGCCGTGGTCGATAAGAACGTCGACAAACATGGGACCCGTAAGGCTTCCGAAGCCCTTGCTGCCTTCCTCCAGAGCGAGAAGGCCCAGGAGATCTTCGCCGAAGAGGGCTTCCGCCCGGTGACACCAAGCGCGTGGGCCAAGGTGAAGAGCCGCTTTGCTCCCGTTAATCGCCTGTTCAGCGTGGCCGATTTCGGTGGTTGGAAGAGCGTGAATTCCACCTTCTTCGATGACGGTGGCCTCTGGGATCAGATCTTCCGCAAGCGACAGCGCTGATGAGCGAACTGCTGGGCCTCAGCGCCAATACCCCTACCGACATGCGCTTCTCGTTCCGCGGGCTCGCCCGGGGGATTACGGCGATGGCTGGGGGCTGGCTGCTCAACCCAGCAGCTGACTCGTCAATCCATCGAGTCCGCCACGCAGCACATAGACATGCCTGTAACTCAGGCGGATCAGGCGCTTGGCCCGTCGTTCACCGTTGCTGCAACAGACCAGTGGCAAGGATGGATCCGGGCATTGCTTGAGCAGCTGATCCCTTGGTGCCAGGTGGCCGAGATGGATGGCTGCGCGGCGTGGCTCCCGTGCATGGTGCCGGGCTTGAGCCGCCAGCACACGACAGCGGCGCATACAACGCATTGTGGCTCGGACAACCGTAGGTGCCGTGGATTCGGTGCAGGATGCCGCCATCCAGCCAGCGCCGGAGCCGAGGTGCCCGGTCTGTCGTCTTCGTGTCAGTCCTGATGAGCAACCTCTCCCTTGCCCCCCGTGACCTGCACCTCCAGCTGGTGCGGGCGGCTGATCACCACGCTCCGCTGGTGATTGATGTTCGGCGGCAACGTCAGTTCCTTCGGGCCCGGATTGCCGGCAGCCACAACATCCCTGCCGGCCGCCTGCTCAGTGGTGAGCATCCCGACCATGACCTGATTTTGATCGGTGCCCGCGCTGGTGAGGCCGAAGCGGTGGCGGAGGCCCTGCACCAGAGTGGCTTCCATCGCCGTATCCAGCACCTGCAGGGCGGTCTCGCGGCCTGGCAACAGGCCGGACTTGATCTGGAGGGTGCCAGCCGTTCGGGTGTGTGGGCGCAGCGCCGCCCCTGGGTGCTGAGTCTGGGCGTGCTTGGTCTGGGCTTGGCCGCCCAGCAGGCTGATCCCGCCCTGTTGTTGCGCGCCACAGGACTGTGGCTGCTTCTCAGCCTTGTGGGACTGGCGCTCCACCGCGGTAGCCGACAGCTGCTGCGTCGTTCGGCCTGACCCAATGCCTTGCCCCATGACCCTGACCCGATCAGCACCCCAGCGCCTGGAGGCGTGGCGAGCCGGTGACCATCCCGGCCAGCGGCAGTTCGCCACCGTCTTCAGCTCCGCCCTATTCGCGCTGCCACACCGGTGATGGCTGCGATCAGTAGGGGTGCCAGGAGGATCGGCGCAATCCGACGATGCAATCGACGGGCCTGGATCAACCAGGAGTTCATGAATCCGGCACCGCGGAAGTTGTGGTGATCATCTCCTGGCTCACCCGCCATAGCCGCTGACGTTGAGCTGTCTCGCGGGCGGATGCCGCCAGGCGGCAGCGCACCGGATAGCCCTTGAGGTTGGCCAGGCCACCGGGCCCGAAGAACTCCCCGCCCTGCACATCCCTGGCGGTGGCGGCATACAGCTGGGGCAGGGCTCCCATGGCGGCGCTCTGGAACAGCGGATCCATCCACTTGTACGCCAGGCCTTCCAACCGAGAGCCGCGGGCGGCGACCGAGGTGGGTTGCAGATTGGTGCGGGCCAGGCCTGGATGGGCGGCCACGGACAGCACGGTGCTGCCGCTGGCTTCCAGCTGCTGGTGCAGCTCCACCGCCTTGTCGGCCAGCAGGGTGAACAGCACCACCGCCAGACCGGCCAGCACGGCATAACCCAGCACCA
>CALJTZ010000531.1 GCA_937975655.1 uncultured Synechococcus sp.
CTCACTCCGCTGCTGGGCTAACCCTCCGCTGGCGGCCTTTGGTGTCCCTCGCTTGAGTGGATAGGCCAAGGCTGGTGCCTGCTGTGTTCGATCTCCTCCTGGCTGCGATCGCTGACCCCCGGGATGGTTCGCCTGTGCTGGGGTTGGCCCGGGCCATTCAGCTGTCGGTGGCACCGGTGTTTCTGCTCACAGGCATCTCCGCCCTGTTGGGGGTGTTGAGCACCCGGCTCACCCGCGTGCTCGACCGCGCCCGCGACCTCCAGAACCAGACCCTGCCGCCCAAGGGCGACGACCTCCAGGTGTTGAAACGCAGGATGCGGCTGCTCACCCGGGCGATCGAGAGTGTCACCGTGACCGGGGTGCTGGTGGCGGCCGTGGTGGCCGTCACCTTCGTGAGCGCTGTGGCGGTGGTGGACCTCGCCGCGATTGTGGTGCCCCTGTTTGTGCTGGCGATGCTCAGCCTGATGGGCGCCCTGCTGTTGCTGCTGCGCGACACGCAGATCGCCTCAGTGTTGATTGAGCGGCGCTTCTGAACGGCAGGCGCAGAGCGTGTCGAGGTTTGGGCGGCGGGTGAGCGCTAGGCGCCAGTGGGCCCAAAGGCCGTAGAACCAGCCCGCCAGGGTGGCCACCAGGGGCCAGGTGGTGGGCGCATAGATCCAGCCCAGGCCGATGAGCTCGTAGGCGGCACGGAACACGGCCAGGTCCTGCAGCACCGTGCCATCGGCACGCACGGCATGGATCCGGCCCATGGCCTCGCGGTAGCTCACGCCGCCATGGGCGGCTGGGTCGTAGGAGGCCACATCGATGTCCACGAAGGCGAGCCTGGGCGCCTCGGGGTGCAGCGCCCGGTCGCGACGCTGCAGGAACTTCACCTCGCGCAGGCAGAGCGGACAGCCCCCGTCGTAGAGGAGCGTGAGAGCGGGCACGGTTATTTCTTGCGGCAGTATTCGCCGCCCACGTTCATCCAGCCCGAGGGGCAGGCCTGGCCATTGGTGGGCTGCACGGTGTACTGCATCAACCCGAAGGTGGTGCACTTGCCGTTCAAGGTGTCGACATAGCCCATGGGGCAGATGTTTCCCAGCTTCGGCACCACCCGTTGGGCCTGGGCCGGAGCGGTCGAGCCAGCCACCAGCAGCACACCGCTGAGGCTGAGCAGAGCTTGGGTGCGCAGAGGGCTCATGGCGCCAAGGATTTCTGCATGCAAGCCTAGGGCTGAAGCACCGAACCCCATGCTGCGTCAGCATCTCTCCCGATTGGCTGTGAGCACCTCCGGCGAAGGTTTCACCAACCTCACCGCAGCCCTCAATCGCGAGATTGCCGCCAGCGGCCTCCAACAGGGTGTGGCCCATCTCGTGGCGCTGCACACCAGCTGCTCCCTCACCATCAACGAGAACGCCGATCCGCGGGTGCTCGAGGATTTGGCGGCTTACCTGCAGGCTCTGGTGCCTCAGGAAGGGGTGAAGCCCATCAGCGGCTCGGGGCCTCTGCGCCCGTACCGCCACGACGACGAAGGCCCTGACGACATGCCGGCCCACATCCGCACGGCCCTCACGGCCACCAGCTTGAGCCTCTCCTTTGATGGAGGGCGTCTGCTGCTGGGGATCTGGCAGGCGGTGTACCTGTGGGAGCACAGGGCTCAGCCCCAGCGCCGGAACCTCAGCCTGCATCTGGTGGGAGCTTGAACGCTATGGCACCCAGCCCCGACCCTCTGCTGGATCTTCAGGAGCAGATAGCTGCGATCCGCACGGATC
>CALJTZ010000532.1 GCA_937975655.1 uncultured Synechococcus sp.
CCGATCTCCCACCGCTGTTGAGCCGACGAAGGACACCGCAGCCACATCCGCATGGGTGCACAAGGCATCCACGACCTCCTTGCCACCGTGCACCACGTTCAGCACACCCGCGGGAACGCCGGCCTGCAGCGCCAGCCGTCCGCCCAGCGCAGCCACCCTTTCCTGCATGCCGATCAAGCCATTGCCCTGCCGGATCGCGCTGACATCGGCCACGGCGGCGCCAGCTTCAGCTTCGAGGTGGCGGAGCTGGCTATCCGGCAGGGGATCCTGCCCCGCACCATCAGCTCCGACATCTACTGCAAGAACCGCATCAAGGGGCCGGTCTACAGTCTGGCCCACGTGATGTCGAAGTTTCTCGCCATCGGCATGACGCTGGAGCAGGTGCTCGCCTGTGTCACCCATCAGGCCGCCGATGCCCTCCAGGGCAAAGCCGCCGGCGCAGTGGAGCGGCTCCCCGGTGGCCACATAAGCCACGATCTCCTGCTCGTTGAGCGGGGCAAACTGCACCCGGGTGGTCACCGTGGCCAGCCGCGGTTCAGCAGCCCCCGCCAGCCAGCAGTGGCCGGTGTGCAGCTCCCCCCAGCCGCCGGCCATGCGGCGCCAGCGCTCGCAGGCCTGCTCGGCATCCAGGGGCTTGCCGAACACCTGGCCGTCGAACACCAACACCGAATCACAGCCCAGCACCGCCTCCCAGCCGGCTTCGGAGCCCTTGCCACCAGCTTCCAAAACCGCGCGTGCCTTGGCCTCGGCCAGTCGCTGCACCAGCCGCCGCGGATCGGGATCGGTGATGGCGTCTTCATCCACGCCGCTCACCTGCACCCGATGGGGAATCGCCGCCTGCTCCAGCAGGCGGCGCCGGGCAGGGGAGGCGGAGGCGAGCAGCAGCACGGCCGGCAGGGCGATGGGGTGAGGCAAGACAATGGCAGTGCATGCAAGGCTCGAAGCCACGGCCGCCATGGACGCCAACGAGCAGCGAGCCCTGCGCAGGGCCCGCCACTCCCTGCGCTGCCTGCCCTTCCGGCGGGCCTTCTACGAACAGCTGGACACCCAGGCCCTCAGCAGCGTGAGCCTCTGCAGCAGCGCCGATTGGGCCCGTCTCTGCCGGCGGCGGCTCAACCCCTCCAGGGCAGAAGACCATTTCATCTGGCTGATCCAGCTGGGGGTGCTGCGGCGGGAGGTGGATGGCCAGGGCCTCACGGAGCGGGTGCGGCTCACTCCCTTGGGCCGCCAGGTGCTGCAGAGCTGGCCGGGGGACATCCCCGCCGCCAACCTGGCCCTGCGCCTGCAGGAGACCCTGCGGCGCCACCGGCCCCGGCTGTGATGCAGGTGAGCACCCCCCGGCCCCTGATGGTGCTCGGCACCAGCAGTGGCGCCGGCAAATCCCTGATGACGGCCGCCCTCTGCCGGGTGCTGCGCCGCCGCGGCGAGACGCCCCTGCCCTTCAAGGGGCAGAACATGAGCAACAACGCCTGGGTGGATCAGGCCGGGGGCGAGATGGCCTATTCCCAGGCCCTGCAGGCCTGGGCCGCGGGTCAGGAACCCCGCTGCGCCATGAACCCGGTGCTGCTCAAACCCCAAGGCGACAGCACCAGTGAGGTGATCCACCTGGGGGCCTCCGTGGGCCAGTGCCGGGCCGAGCACTACTACCGCGACTGGTTCCGGCCGGGCTGGGCCGCCATCCGCCAGGGGCTCCGCGAGCTGCAGGCGGATCAACCGGGCGGGCGACTGGTGCTGGAGGGGGCCGGCAGCCCCGTGGAGGTGAACCTGCAATCCCGCGACCTCACCAACCTGCGCCTGGCCCAATTCCTGCGCGCCAACTGCCTCCTAGTGGCGGACATCGAGCGCGGCGGCGTGTTCGCCCAGCTCGTGGGCACCCTGCAGCTGTTGCGGCCGGTGGAGCGCCCGCTGATTCGAGGCCTGCTGATCAACCGCTTCCGCGGGCGCCGCGAACTGTTCGATGAGGGGCGGCGCTGGCTGGAGAGCCACACCGGCATCCCGGTGCTGGGGGTGATGCCCTGGCTCGATGAGCTCTTCCCCCCGGAAGATTCCCTCGATCTACTGGAGCGCCGGGGCCGCAAACGCGGCGCGGAGCTGGAGATCGCCGTGCTGCGGCTGCCTTCCCTCAGCAACTTCTCCGATCTCGATCCCCTGGAGGCCGAACCCACGGTGCAGCTGAACTGGGTGGCGCCGGGGGAAGCGCTGGGCCAGCCCGATGCGGTGGTGGTGCCCGGCAGCAAGCAAACCCTGCGCGATCTGGCGGCGCTGCGCCGCAGTGGCCTGGCGGAGGGGCTGCTGGCCTACGTGCAGGCCGGCGGCCAGGTGTTCGGCATCTGCGGGGGCATGCAGATGCTGGGCAGCCAACTGCAGGATCCCGAGGGGCTGGAGGGTGGTGAGCAGGGCCAAGGCTCCAGCAGCGCGGCGGGGCTGGGCCTGTTGCCGCTGCACACCCAGTTCGGCGGCAGCAAGGCCCTGCGCCAACGCCGCAGCCAGGCCCTGTGGCCAGCCGGCCCCACGGCCCTGGACCTGGAGGGTTTCGAGCTACATCGAGGCCTCAGCACGTCGATCAGCCCCAACGCAACCTCCAGCGCCGGGGCCCTCGCCGCCGATGACGACCTCGGCTGGTGGCAGAGCTATGGACACCAAGGCGGCCTGGTGGCGGGCACCTACCTGCACGGGGTGTTCGAGAGCGGACCCTGGCGCCGCCGCTGGCTCAATCAGCTGCGCCAGCGCAAGGGGCTGGCACCCCTGTCCGAACAGCAGCCCCACCACAGCCGCCAGCGGGAGGCCCTGCTGGACCGCCTGGCCGATGCCTTCGAAGCCCACGTGGATCTCAGCCCACTGCTCCAGCCCTGAACGCCACCACGGCCATGCCCTCTGCCTCGATCACTATCCATTGGCCCCACGGCTCCAGCACCGAGGCGGCCCCAGGGACCGACTGGCTCACTGCAGCTCGCCAAGCGGGCTGGAGCATCCCCACGGGCTGCATGGGCGGCAGCTGCGGCGCCTGTGAGATCGAGGTGAATGGCACCACGGTTCGGGCCTGCATCGCCACGGTGCCCGCCAGCCGCAGCGGCGAGCTGCGGGTGGAGCAGGCCAGCGATCCTTACTGGTGAAGGCGAACTGCGGCCGCCACAGCCGTCAGACCTGAATCAAACCGCCCCCCAGCACGATCTCACCGGCGTAGAACACCGCCGCCTGGCCAGGGGTGATCGAGAACTGCTCCTCGCGGAACTCCAGGCGGCAGCGGTGGGGCCGACCGGCGGCCCCATCCGCGTCCGTGGCAGGCAGCGGCGTCAGCAGCGCCCGCTCCGGGCCGCTGCGGTAACGCACCTGCACCTCCACCTCCAGGGGCTGTTGCGGCGGCGCCATCGACACCCAGTTCACCGCCCCCACGAGCGCATCGGCGCGGGCGGCTTCCGCCCGCGGTGCCACCACCACCTGGTTCATGGCGCCATCCAGGCGCACCACGTGCAGGGGCTCACTCCAGGCCACCCCCAACCCCTTGCGCTGGCCGATGGTGAAGTGCTCGATGCCGTCGTGCTGGCCCACCACACGGCCATCGGTGAGCACAATCTGGCCCTGGCGCGGGGGCAGGTAGGCATCCAGAAAGGCCTTCATCGAACCGTGGTGGTCGGCCAGGCAGAGGTCCTGGCTTTCCGGCTTGTGGGCCGTGCGCAGGCCATGGCGTTCGGCCTCAGCGCGGGTATCGCCCTTGGTGAGTTCCCCCAGGGGAAACACCAGATGGGCAAGGGCCTGCTGGGGCAGGTCGTAGAGGAAATAGCTCTGATCCTTCCGCGCATCCAGGCCGCGCAGCAGTTGATGGCGGCCGTTCTCGCTCACGGATCCATGGCGCACCCGGGCGTAGTGGCCCGTGGCGATGCGGCCGATGCCCCGCTCCTCGGCAGCCCAGCGCAGCATCGGGCCGAACTTCACCTCCCGGTTGCAGCGGGAGCAGGGCAGGGGCGTGACGCCAGCTCCATAGCCCTGCACCAGAAAGTCCACGATCTGCTGCTGGAAGTGCTCGCGGAAATCCACCACGTGATGGGGCACCCCCAGCTGCTCGCAGATGGCGGCCGCATCCACCAGACCCTCGGCGCAGCAGGCACCCTTGCCGCTCATCAGCCAGAGGGTGAGCCCTTCCACCTCCCAGCCGGCCTCCACCAGAAGGGCTGCCGTCAGGGAGCTGTCCACCCCACCGGAGAGCCCCACCGCCACGCGATGTTCCCCCGGCCAGGCCTGCAGGCGCTCAATCGCCTCGGCACCAGCGGTGGTGGCCGCCACGGCGGCAACCGTGCCCTCGGGGGCGGCAACGGGGGGAGTGGAAAAACGGGCCAAACCAGCACACATACCGGCCTGCAGGGAGACAGTCCGGACTTTTCTTCCATCATGGAACCGCAGGGTGGACCGCTGACACGCCCCTGCCCCACCCCCCTGTGCTCCCGCTGTCCTGGCCCCCGCGTGACGCCGATCACCTGCTGGTGAGCTCGGCCCAGATGGCGGCCCTGGAGCAGCAGCTGTTCGCCAGCGGCTTGCCGGTGGAGGCGCTGATGGAAAAGGCAGCCCTGGCCCTATCCCAACGGCTGCTCACGGGCCCAATAGCCCCACAACTGCCCCAGAACGGAGCCCTGGTGCTGGTAGGTCCCGGCCACAACGGCGGCGATGGCCTGGTGATCGCCCGGGAACTGCACCTGGCGGGCGTGGCCACGCGGATCTGGTGTCCGTACGAGCGGCTCAAACCGCTCACCGCCGCCCACCTGCGCCATGCGCTGTGGTTGGGCATCCCGCGCCTGGAGCAGCCGCCGCTGCCCGCGGATCCTGCCCTGTGGATCGATGCCCTGTTCGGCATCGGCCAGACCCGCCGGCCTGATCAGAGCTGGGCGGGCCTGGAGAACCTGCTGGCCGCCCGCCAACAGCAGCGCCCTGGATCCCTCGTGGCGGTGGATGTGCCCACCGGCCTCTGCGCCGACAGCGGCCAACGGCTCGGCAGCCAGGCGGCCTGCGCCGGGCTCACGGCCACCATCGGCCTGATCAAGCAGGGGCTGGTGCAGGACCAGGCCCTGGCCTGGGTGGGAGAGCTGGAACGGGTCGACCTGGGCCTGCCTGCCCACCTGCTGCAATCCCTGGAGCCACACCAGCCCCTGGGGCTGCGGCCCCGGGATGCCGCCTCAGCGCCCTGGCCCCGCAGCCCAGCGGCGGCGGGCAAATACCAGCGGGGCCGCCTGCTGGTGATTGCCGGCAGTCCGGCCTATCCAGGTGCGGCGCAGCTGTGCCTGGCTGGCGCCAGTGCCAGCGGTTGCGGCAGCCTGCGGGCAGCTGTGCCGGCGGCGGTGGCCCAGCAGCTCTGGAGCGTGCAGCCCCATGTGGTGCTCAGCGCCAGCCTGGGCGGCTTGCAGCAGGGCGGCGCGGATCTGGGGAGCCTGCCCGCCATGGCCCTGGAGCGCCTGGATGCCGTGGCCCTGGGCCCCGGCCTCGGCCCGGGGCCAAGCGCCGCCGATGGCGACGCTGCGATGGCCGCCGACCATCAGGCCTGGCATCAGCTGCAACGGTTCGAGGGCCTGCTGCTGCTGGATGCTGATGGCCTCAATCGCCTGGCCCAGCGGGGAGGGCCCAGCAGCTGGCTGCAGGACCGCCGCGGGCCCAGCTGGATCACGCCCCACCGGGGCGAATTCGATCGGCTGTTTCCGGAGCTCGTCGGGGTACCGCCCCTCGAAGCTGCTGCTGCTGCTGCCCAGGCCAGCGGCTGTGCCGTGGTGCTGAAAGGCGCCCGCACTGTGGTGGCCAGCCCCGATGGACGCCGCTGGCAGCTGCTGGAGGCCGAGGTGCATGCGGCGCGGGCGGGCCTGGGGGACGTGCTGGCGGGCT
>CALJTZ010000533.1 GCA_937975655.1 uncultured Synechococcus sp.
CTGCAGGAGATTGGCCGCGGCTTCCTGCAGGTGCTCGAGCGCTTCCCCGACACAGCCCTGCTACTGCCTCTGCACCGCAACCCCACCGTGCGAGAACCGCTGCAGGCCCTGCTGGGGGATCATCCGCGCGCTTTCCTCACCGAGCCGCTCGATTACGACCGCCTGGTGGCGGCCATGCGCGGAGCCACCCTGCTGCTCACCGATTCCGGCGGATTGCAGGAGGAGGCGCCGGCTCTCGGCAAACCGGTGCTGGTGCTGCGCCGCACCACGGAGCGCCCGGAGGCTGTCGATGCCGGTACCGCCAGGCTGATCGGCACCGATGCGGCCGACATCCTGCGGGAAACCGCGCTGCTCCTCGAGAACCGCGAGGCCTATGAGGCCATGGCCCGGGCCCACAATCCCTTCGGCGATGGCCAGGCCAGCGCCCGCATTCTGGATTCCTGTCGCCACTTCCTCCAGCAGCGCAGCTCCCAGCCTTAAGGCTGGTGGCCGGGCGGCTTCAGGATTTGGACCGCTTGTTCTTGGCCCAGGGAGGGAGGTCGATGAACACGCGAGCGCCAGGCTTGAGACCAGCAAGGATCTGGGTGTCACGGCCACTGCTGGCGCCGAGGGTGACGGGCTGGAAGGTGGGTTGATTCTTGGGGCCCACCAGCAACACCCCTGGCCGGCCCTCTTCGGTGACCACCGCCACCGTGGGAACCAGGGTGCGGGCCGCCAGTTGGCCGGTGTTGAAGTCAATGTCGGCGGTCATGCCGATGCGCAGTTCCGGTGGCGGATTGAGCAGTTGCAGCTTCACCTCGAACGAGGTGACGTTGTTGAGCTTCTCTGCCCGGGGAGCGATCTGGCGCACCCGGGCGGCGAAGCGGCGGTCGGGGAAGGCATCCACCCGCACGTCGGCCGGCTGTCCCAGCTTGAGCCGTCCAATGTCGCTCTCGGGCACCTTGGCGATGGCCTCGAGACCCTGGGCCAATTCCACGATCGACGAGCTGCTGGCCCCGGCGCTGGCGCTGGCCGAGGTGGTGGGAGTCACGAAGGCGCCGGGATCGGCGAAGCGGGAGGTGATCACCCCGGAGAAGGGCGCCCGCACGGTGAGTTCGCTGCGTTCGATCTCCCGCTGTTTCAGGCGCTGATGGGCGGCTTGCATGGCGGCCAGGTCCACCAGGTAGGTGCTGCGGATCCGGCTGTAGTCGTTCTGGCTGATGGCCTTCTGGCTGTAGAGGCCCTGGTTGCGTTCCAGCTCGCTGCGGCTGCGCTCCAGTTGCGCCTTGGTGGAATTCTCCAGGGCCTGCAGTTCCTGCAGGCGATCACGTAGGTCGCCGCTGTCCATCAAGGCAATGGGTTGGCCAGCCAGCACGGACTCGCCCTCCTCCACGTACAGCTCCTGCAGCACCCCCTGGCGCTTGGGACTCACGTTCACGCTGCGGTAAGCGCCGAGCTCGCCGCTAGCGGTGATCACCCCCGGCAGGGCACCTTCCCGGGCCAGACCGTGCCCATCACCGTGCCCACCGAACTGGTGGTCATGGACCTGGCCCTCATGCGCGACGCCGACAACGACCCCGGCGCCTACATCGCCGCCTACGGCGTGCCCCCTCACTGGCGCGGCATGGTGCTCTACGGCAGCGCCGACCTCGGCGCCACCTGGCGACCTGAGTGTCCGGTTGCACCAACGGAGCTGCGCCGTATCGATCTCGACTATCTCGGCTTCGACGGCAGCACGCATCGGGGTCAACTGGTGGTGAATGAGGATGTCGTCGAT
>CALJTZ010000534.1 GCA_937975655.1 uncultured Synechococcus sp.
GACATCGAACGGCTGCAGGACGACTACAACCGCATGCCGTCGTAGTGGTAATGTTTCATCTCACCCTTTGTGAAGGGCAAGGCAGTTATTCACGGGTGTCTGCCGGCCTGTTGACGAAGGAATTCCCAGGCCCAGACCTAAACAGTGACCAATACCCCCTGCGAGAGCTTCAGCTACTCGGTGGATCTCAGCGCGGCTGAACTGCCCGCCACCCCCACCCAGGCCGAGGTGACCACCACGCTGATCGGTCCGATTGACGGGATCGAGTCCACACCCGAAACCAGCGACGCGCCGGAGATCGACGCCGAGACGGACACCGAAACCGAAGCCAACGGCTTTGCCGCCTTTGGCTTCGTTCCCGAACTCCTGCAGGCCCTGGAGGCCATTGGGTACAGCGAGCCCTCGCCGATCCAGAAGGCCGCCATCCCCGAACTGATGCTGGGCCGCGACCTGGTGGGCCAGGCCCAGACCGGCACCGGCAAGACCGCGGCCTTCGCCCTGCCCCTGCTGGCGGGTCTCGACCCGGACCAACGCACCCCCCAGGTGCTGGTACTCACCCCGACCCGTGAGCTGGCCATCCAGGTGGCCGACTCGTTTAACAGCTATGCGGCCAAGATGCCGCATCTACGGGTGCTGCCCATCTACGGCGGCGCCGACTTCCGCGACCAGATTGCCCGGTTGAAGCGGGGCGTGCAGGTGGTGGTGGGCACCCCTGGCCGGGTGATGGATCACATGCGTCAGGGCACCCTCAACCTCTCCGGGCTGCGCAGCCTGGTGCTGGACGAGGCCGATGAAATGCTGCGCATGGGCTTCATCGACGACGTGGAATGGGTGCTGGGCCAACTCCCCGAGAAGCGCCAGGTGGTGCTGTTCTCAGCCACCATGCCGGCCGAGATTCGCCGCATCTCGCATCAATATCTGAACGATCCGGCAGAGATCACCATCAAGACCAAGGGATCGGACTCGAGCCGTATCCGCCAGCGCTACATCACCGTCAACGGTCCCCAGAAGCTCGAGGCCCTCAGCCGTGTGCTCGAGGCTGAAACCAAGGAGGGGGTGATCATCTTTGCCCGCACCAAGGCCATTACCGTGACGGTGGCGGAATCCCTGGAGGCCAAGGGCTACGACGTGGCCGTCCTCAACGGTGACGTGGCCCAGAACCAGCGGGAGCGCACGATCGAGCGCCTCAAGAACGGCACCGTGGACGTGCTGGTGGCCACAGATGTGGCCGCCCGTGGTCTGGATGTGGATCGCATCACCCTGGTGGTGAACTACGACATTCCCTTCGACTCGGAGGCCTACGTGCACCGCATCGGCCGTACCGGCCGTGCGGGCCGCACCGGTGACGCCATCCTGTTCATCACCCCGCGGGAGCGGCGCTTCCTCGGCGGCCTCGAGCGGGCTGTGGGTCGTCCCATCGAACCGATGGACATCCCCAACAACGCCACCATCAACCAGAACCGTCTCGACCGCCTGCGCCAACAGCTCACCGCTGCCCTGGAACCTCAGCCGGCGGAGGGCAAGGGTGGCGAGGCCAAGGCCGAGGAGCGGGCCCTGCTCTCGGAAATCCTGCAACGGGTGGGCCAGGAAGCCGGGGTCACGGGCGAGCAACTCGCCCTGGCCGCCCTGCAAATGGCCGTGGGCGATCAGCCCCTGCTAGTGCACGGCGATGAAAACTGGCTGCGCCAGCAGCCGAGCAACCGCGACGGCCGGGTGCGCGGCGAGCGCGAGCGCCCCGCACCCGGCGGCCGCCGCGGCCCTCGGGACGAATCCGGTCCGCCGGAAGCCCACATGGACCGCTTCCGCATCGAGGTGGGCTGGAGGGATCGGGTCAAGCCGGGCAACATTGTGGGCGCCATCGCCAACGAAGCCGGCCTGAACGGCCGCAGCATCGGACGCATTCAGATCTTTGACACCCACAGCGTGGTGGATCTGCCCAAGGGCATGCCCGACGAGGTGTTCCAAGGCCTGCGCCGACTGCGGGTGATGAACAAGGAACTGCAGATCAGCCGGGTTTGACACCCCGGTCCGGGCCTGCAAACCAGGCCCGGATGATCAGCAGATCCACACTGATGTGGATCGTGGACGCATCGCCCTCAGGCACAGAGCCGGGTGACCTCACCGGTGGACACCAGGCTCAGCTGCTCCAGCGAAAGCCGTTCCATGGCCACCACCAGTCCCGGCTGCACAGATTCGGTTTCAGCAGCCACCAGGCTCTGCAGCAGATCAAAGTGATCCTGGGGGGCCAGCTCGCCATCGTCGCGCCAGGCCAGGCTCCAGGGAACAGGTGCCGTCATCGGGAGCTCTCGGTAACGGGTGAGGATTTGCTGACAATGGGACAGTAGCGGGGAGCAAGGCGGCAACCAAAGAATTGCTTCGCTTCTGCTTCATGCTTCTCCACAACCCTCCCCCATCAGGCGTCGCAGTAGGGTGGTTGGGATTCCTACGGCGTACAGGCTCCA
>CALJTZ010000535.1 GCA_937975655.1 uncultured Synechococcus sp.
GCGCCCGCAGATAGTCCGGTTCGGGGTAGGTCGCCGCGTGGCGCCGCAGTTGCCGAGGCGTGAAGGACCGACGGTCGCACGCGATTCCGCGGTGATGTGTACTGCCTGCGATTTTTGGAATGGCAGGGGGTGCGCGTTTGGGTTCCCTGAGCCGTTGAAGGACCTGCGCTTTGCCATGGAGTGTTCCATGTACGACCTGGCGAGCGCTGGGGCGGGGGTGTGGGACGAATGAATCCAGGGGAACAGCGTTGTACCAAGTGCGCAGGTGTGATGCGGTTGGTGATGCAGGAGCGCACCTACAACAACCGTGCGCGGCGCAGGCGGCATGAGTGTTACGAGTGCCGGCACCGCAGCACCAGCTATCTGGTGGGAGAGACGTTTTTTGCACAGCTGGTGGCCGCCCACGACATAGTCGAGCGGCTGCAGGCGTTCCATTTCGACCATTGCGATCCTGAGGAGGACTGACCGACGATGGGCTACTTCAACTGCACTTCCACGCCAGAGGCGTACTACCTCTCCATGGCCAACAGGCCACGGCCGGAAGGAGCGTCCAGCGCTTATCGCGGAGTGTCCCGGAGCGGTAGGCCGAACATGCCGTGGCGGGCAGCGCTGGGCTACCGAGGCCGCCGTTACTACCTCGGCATCTACGCCACTGAGCGGGAGGCGGCGTTGGCTTACAACCGCGCTGCGTTGCGGATCATCGGCGATCACGCCGTCATCAACGAAGTGAACGATGACTGACCTCTCCCCCTCCGCGCAGGCGGTGTTGGATGCCTACTTCACCCACGCTGACTTGCTCAACCGTGAGGTGAGCCACGAAGAAATGATCGCCGCCGCCCTCCGCGCTGCTGCGGATCAGGTGGTGCCAATCCCGCGCCTCCCCTATGACTCTTGTTGCGATGTTCACGCGGCAGCCATACGCGCCGAACTCTTCGCCATCGCCGCCGAGCTGGAGGGCCTTTAAGGGATGTCCACCCCCCTCCCCCTGCCGCAGTTCATCACGTTGTTGATGCGTGAGCTGAACATGGCGGATGCCCCCACGCCAGTACAGCTGCAAATCAGTGACTACCTGGAGAACGGCCCCAAGCGACGGGTGATCGCTGCGTTCCGTGGTTGTGGCAAGAGCACGCTCAGTGCCATGTACCTGTTGTGGAAGCTGTACCACGACCCGGACGAGAAGATTCTGGTCATCAGTGCGTCGATGTCCCGCTCTGAGGCGATGTCAGCGTGGATGTTGCAGACCATCGGCCGGGTGCCATGGCTTAAGCACATGGAGCCCAACAGTCATGACGGCCGCTACAGCCGGATCAACTTTGACGTTGGCACCTGCCAGCACATTGAACAGAGCCCCAGCGTTCGAGCGGCGGGCATCACTGGCCAGATCACAGGCTCCCGAGCCAGCACCATCCTTGTTGACGACTGCGAGACACCGCAGACCTGTCTGACGCAGGTTCAGCGGGAGAAGCTGCGCAACAGCCTCAACGAGCTGGAGGCCATCCTCAAGCCAGGAGACGGACCCGAGATCGTTTACCTGGGTACGCCCCACAGCAGCACGGACAGCATTTACTTCGCGCTGCAGCGGGACCTCCACTACGACATGCGCATGTGGCCCGCTCGCGTGCCATCTGACACCACGCCCTACAAGGGGGCACTGGCGCCGTTTATCGAGCGGCGTGTTGGGAAAGCTGACGGCAGGCCCACCGACACCCGCTTCAGCAACGACGAGCTGATGCAGCGCGAGCTGAGCATGAGCCCGATGCAGTGGAAGCTGCAGTTCCTGCTCGACGCCACCCTCAGCGACATCGAGCGGTATCCGCTGCGCTGCAGCGACCTGATGGTGATGACCCTGGACGGGCACCTGCCTGAGGTCGTCACCTACGAGAAGGCCAAGTACCTGGCGTTGGATGACCTGCCCTGCGTTGGCATGGCCCACGACCCGCGCTTCTACCGCCCAGCCCAAGTAGAGGGCACAGTGCCTGTGGGAGAGGTGCCCACGGTCATGGCCCTGGACCCCAGCGGCGGGGGCAGTGACGAGTTCGCGTGGGCTGTGGTCAAGGCATGGGGTGGCAACTACTTCCTGATGGAGTCAGGTGGACGCCTGGGGGGCGTTGGCGAGAAGTTGTGGGAGAAGATCGCCCAGCTGGCCAAGAAGCACAAGGTCAACGAGTTGTTAGTGGAGACCAACTTCGGCGGCCTGGAGATCTACGCGCAGCTGCTGAAGCCGTACTTGGTGAAGGCGGGTGCCCAGTGTCGTATCGAGCCGATCCGCTCGAACCAACGCAAGGAGCTACGGATCATCGACACCCTGGCCCCGGTGATGCAGACGCACCGGATGGTGGTGGATCGTCGTGTTGTTGAGGCCGATGCTGAGTTGTTGAAGGCGGCTGTTGAGGACCGGGATTCCAGCTACAGCCTCTTTTACCAAATGACACGGTTGACGATGGACCGTGGCAGCCTCCTGCACGATGACCGGATCGACGCCTGGGCCATGGCGGTCCAGTGGTTCCAGGAGCAGGCAGCGCAGGATCAGAAGGTGCGGCGCGATGCCCGCCACCAGGAGCTGCTTGAAGCGGAAGTGGCTGACTGGCGCGGGCAGATCCTGATGACTGCGGACCGAGCGGCCATGGGCATGAGCCTGGAGCAGGCCAGGACCGCCGAGGCCGGGGGTGGCTGCAGCTGGATCTAGGCCGAGCGCACCAGCCAGCTGTCGTCCAGCTCAGCCTCGCGAATCAGGTGGTTGCAGCTGGCTGCGTTGAGTTGAAACCACACCTGATCGGGAACGTCCAACACCCGTTGGATGGTCTCCAGGTTGCAGAGCATGGGCCTGTCGTTGTAGATGGCGCAGCCGCCATCGCGAAGCATCGGGCAGCTGCCGTCTGGGTTTGGGACGTAGGGGAACTTCTCCAGCAGGAACTGGAGGGCTGGGCTGTCTACCTGCGAAAGACCAGCAAGGATTTGATCCAGCTGGCGGCAGCATTGGCCGCAGCCCGTACAGGGGAACTTCAACGGCCTTGGCCGCGGTACGCCTTGCCGCGCTTGGGCCGACTGCCGCGGCCAGAGCCTTGGCGAGTTCGCTTGCAGATGGGCTCTTTGCGTTGGATGGAGGCGGTGCCGGTCTTGGATTTAACGGCCATGATCAAATGCCTCGGATGTTGTCACGGCTGATTTCAAGCATGTCCAGGGTGTTACTGCGCAGCTGTCGCTCCCGCCTGGCGTTCCATTCGTAGAGCAGGTCATTGCCCAACTTGGGGAACCTGCTGGTCAGGCCAACGGGGAGGCTTCCCTTGTCCAGCTTGGAGCGTTTGCCTGCGTTGTTGTCCAGGTAGTCGAACACCATCGACTTCACGGCCTGGCGCTCCTGGGATGTCAGGAATAGCGAGGAGTCCGTTCCGTTACGGGCTTGGATCTCTTGGCCATAGAGATCTCGGAACTCTGCGCCGCCCTTGGACCACATCGGGTCATCCTTGTTGGCGCGTTGAAACGCTTGGGATTTCCTGTGGTCAGCAGCGTTGCCGATCTCGTAGAAGAACTTTGAGGTAGTGGTGTCGTTGGGGGCAGAAGGCTTGCTCCTGGGGTTGGGGTTGGTGTTGTTGAGACGCTGCTTGTTTTCTGCTTGAACCGGGTCCCAGTTCTCGATTGTGTTTTGGTTGCGCTGGTTGCGCTGGATCGTCAGGTTGTGGAGGGCAGGATCGACTTTGAGGCTGGTGTTCTTGCCGTATTGAGGTTGGGCCTGGCCGCGGAATGCAGGCGAGATGAGCCTGCCTGCCTGCTGGAACATCCGGTTCAGGGGCAGGGGCTGCAGGCCGGCCTGGTCTCCCATGTCCTGGGCCAGGCTGCTGGCATCAAAAGCGGGCGCAGCGATTTCGGGTTGCAGTTGGGCCGACTCGCGTTCTTGGTCTACAAAACGAAGCATGATCAATCAGGTGTGAGGTGCATTAACTTTTCCAGCTCATCTGCTGTTGGCATAGAAGCCCTGATGTCCTGCAGCGGGACCGATGCTTCAACAGTGCTGGTTATGTTGTTATCGCGCAGGAACTTCATTGCACGATCAACGGCGGCTAGCCGTTCGCGTGGATCTTCTGCATGTAATTGATCAAGCAGCTCTCGACCAACCATCCCATGCAATTGGGCTAGCAAGTCTTCCGTAGATCGGGACACAGCAGTACCCTGGGTGTACTTGACAGCATTCAAGCTATGGCAGGCAAGGGATGTAAAGGCGGCAAGGGCGGCGGCAAGAAAGGGCGCTGATCAATGACCTACAGCCGGCCCAGCACCAGCACGGTCAGTGCGCTGTACCTGCCATCCAAGCCGCAGGCCATGCCTGCGGCGGATCGGCGTGTCATCAATGTTGGCTCCAATGGGGCCTACATGGATTTCTCCAGTCCTCAGCAGGCTGGAGTCAATGCAGGCCGCGGTCTGAAAGAGGTCAGCGACTTTCTCAGCAAGGCGGTTGAGGTCGGTGCACCGATCTACAAGCAGTACCTGCAGGCGCAAGGGAACCAGCAGGCTGGCGAGTTTCTCAAAAACGTCGATGTCTCCACGCTCTACCGGAACGGGGATGAAGACCAGCGGAACCTACTTCGCGATCTGAACCCCTTTGCACAGCAGCAAGTTGCAGACGCCGCGGCCAAAGCGACAGCGCGGACCTACATCGAGGTGCTGGGCGCTGAGCGGATCAAGAACACAACGCTGCAGAACCCGTATGCCAAGCCAGAGGAAGTCGCGACAGCTGAGGCACAGGTACGTTCTGCTGCGTTGGAGCGCAGTGGCCTGGATCGGATCCCAGCTGCTGCACTGGCGCCTTATGTGGGCAGCGTTGCTGAAGCAGAGGGGAGCTACAAGGGGGATTCATACAAGCAGCAGCTGGCTACGAAAAGCGCTGACTATGACCTGCAGGTAGAGAAAGGCCTGTCCACGACTCTCATTTCAATTGACGAGACGCGCAAGCGCGTGCGTGATTACGGCGAAGGCGCCGAGGGCTCAGCAGAGGGTTGGGCAAAGTACAGGAAAGGATCTATCGAAGCGATCCAGGCTGATCACGACAAATACGTTCAAGGTGGTATCTACACCTCAAAGCAATACGCCGAACGGTGGTGGTCGGCAATCACAAAGGAATATCAGAAACGCGTAGGCAATGACGACCTGCCAGGTGCATCGTCGTTGCTCAACACAATGGTGGTGATGTCCGACCAAGAGTTGAAAACTCCTGGCGGCGTGAGCCTGTGGGACATCAAGTTGGGCGACGGTGCAGTCACCATTAAGGATGGACTGAATCGGTTGAATGCCGAAATGCTGCCGCGGCTAGAAGCTTGGGAGCGGAAGCAGCTGATTAAGCAAGCAGGCCCCGACTTGGCTGCAATGGCACAGGGCGACGAAGCGGCAAGAACGAGGCTGGAGGGGATGCTGCCAGGCCTGGCCAAAGATCCAGAAGCGCTGCAGTCCGTGGTGGGGATGATGGGGCAGATGCAGAGCTTCTCCCGTACACCAACGGAGGCACAGTATCGGGCGCAGCAATTGCTGGAGATTGGGCTGAACAATCCCAACCGCGATCAGAGTCAGTTCAACAAGCAGGTGTTGGGCGCAAATCTGACGGCCGAACAAAAGATCAGCTTGCTCAATCGGAACACGCAGCCGCAAGATCCAACGATGGCGTTGGTAAGCCAGGGCGCTGAGTACGGGAAAGACGAGTTGTTGGCAAATGCGGCAAAGATCACGCAGGCCCAGCGTGCATCAGGACTTGTGCCTGCTGGAATGAAAGATGAAGACCTGCTGCGTCGTAACTTCCAGGACCTGCAGATTGCTGCCACTAGGGCGACTGAAAAACGAATCAAGGATCTGATCAGTGCGGGCGAGACAGTCACGCCGATGCGTGCTGCGGAGATCTTCCGAAACGAGCAGGAGGCGATCCGCAACACCCGGATGAAGGAGGCCAAGACGGAAGTACCGGCTGGTACGGACTGGAACCAGCGGGTGATGGGCGAGGCGAACTACGTCCAGCAGCAGCTGGCCAAGACAGGCGGCAAGGGCACCATCGCGTTGTTCCCGCCTTCCGTGATCGCTGCGTCAAAAGCTGCCGGAATCCCACAGGATTACCGGAATGTGCAGCGGTACTTCCTCAACCGCCTGAGCACGGTGAAGGATCCGCAAGGGAAGCCGGCATTTGCGGATCCCTCAAAGGCGTACCAGGAGATGGTGCGTAGTACCCAGCCGAAGCCAGGTGGCACCGGCCAAGGCCAGAAGCCAGGAGCGGCTTATCAGTCGTTGTCGATGCCTGAGCGATTCCTGGGCAAAGAAGGTGCTCGTGCGTTGGACGGACTGATTGATCTGGGCCGAAAGATCGGCCTGGATCTCGGCGGTGAAGCCCCTAAGCCCCAGCCGAAGGGCCAAGGCGATCAGTCCTCAGCTGGCCCGGTGAAGCCGCAGCAGGTTGCCGTGGTGCCGCAGCAGACCCAGCAGCTGCTGACGCGTGGACTGGAGACGTTGATGAATGTCGTGGCGCCGCCGGCAATGGCGTCGGAGGGGCCTGGTGGCGTGACGAAGAAGGCCCCAGAGACCGTGGTGAACGGTATCAACCTCCCAGACATGGCGAAGCTGTGGAGCGGCTTCAGTCGGTTGTCAGCAAAGACGCCGCCACTGCCACAGGTTGCAGCAACAGCAATGGCGGCGCCTGTTGGCATGGCAATCAACAACGTGATGCACCCCTTCTTTGTTGCCATTGGCATCGCAGAGGGGACACGTACACCGTCCGGGGCCTATACGCGTGCGTATTACGGGCACATTGACCCTGGAAGTGGGGCGCGAAATGTTGGGACGGTTAGCGGCCAGAACGGATCCAGCCCGCAAAGCGTTGATCGGCAATGGATGGGCAGGCTGACGCAACTGCAGATGCGCGTTGCACCAATGCTGCAGTCCCTAGGCGTGAGGCCAGGAACTGCTGGGTACAACAGGCTCATGTTCAACGTGTTGGACTCCTTTGTTCAGTCTCCTGAAGCAACAACAGGCCAAGGGGGGTTTGTCAGTCGGCTAAGGCAGGTCATTCAACAAGGCATCACGATTGAAGCGATTGCCAAGGCGCGGGCCGACAGTTACTTCAACCCAGCGACTGGTCGCCTACAGGCCAGCGGTTTTGGAAATAGCTACTCGCGATTGCTGGCCGACCAGCGTTCGCGGGCTGGCGCTTTTGATTACAAGAGGAGGCTCTGATGCCAGCTGTACTTCGCAACGGTAAATGGGTCTTCGACCAAGAGGAGGAGCAGCAGGCCCCAGTGCTTACTGCACCTGTTGGGATGAGCGTGACCCAACAGGCTCGATGGGAGCAAGAGCAGACCGCGAACCAGACGATTCAGCAAGGTGAGCAGCTGGCCGCGGTCGGCGGTGACAACAGGCCGTTCTGGGCAACGGACTTTGGCATGGCCGCCAGTGACACCGGGAAGATCCTGGCGAACGCTGGGGTTGCTCTTGGCACTGACTACCTGGACCTGGCGGCTGGTGTTGGCGATGTGGTGATGCAGGCCGGGAGCCTGGCCACCGGCAACGGCTGGGACTGGAACAAGGTTCTGGATGACAGTGACAATCCGTGGACGCAGTGGCGGCGCAACACCTTCAGGACTGAATCGCAAGCGGGCCAGGCGGTCAGCAACCTGCTGCGGATTGGTACCGCATTGGTTGCCTTGCCGAAGGTGGCGGCGAAGGGCATTGCATTGCCGTTCAAGGCGGTTGGTGGCGTTGACAAGCTCGGGGACGTTGCCAAGGCGGCAGATGGCATCGGCAACCTGTTCACCAAGCTGGACGACTTGGCAAAGGCCAAGCGCAATCCACTGGCCGCTGCTGGCCTGGAAGCGGTTGAGAGGGGCTTGCAGAAAGGAACGGCAGGGCAGAAGGCTGCCAGCCGCGCCTTGCGGAATGACTGGCTGGGCTTGACCTACGCCGAGATCAGTCAGGGCATTGCCAAGGCCCCAGAGCTGAAGGGTGCTGCGGACTGGTTCGACACGGTGAAGACCAGCACTAAGGCCCTGACGCAGCTCAGCAAGGGGACGCCTGGGGCAAAGATTCGCACCCTTGGCGAAGCATTGGCCTGGGATGCGTTCGTTGCGCTGAACGTCTACGGCGAAGGCGACTCCCAGTTCGATGAGACGCTGGGCGACCTGGCGATGTCCAGCGGGATCCCCTGGCTGCAAAGCATCGGCTCGCTGAGCGCGACCTACGCCGAAGAC
>CALJTZ010000536.1 GCA_937975655.1 uncultured Synechococcus sp.
AACCGTGGTGGCGGCGGTGGCTACGGCGGTGGCGGTGGCGGCCGCGGCGGTTACGGCGGTGGTGGTGGCGGCTACGGCGGTGGTGGAGACAGCGGCTACGGCGGCGGTGGCGGCGGCAATCGCTGGTGATGTCCGGCGGACCTGAAGCGCAGCACCAGCTCTCAGGTCCGTGCAGAAATCCTCCAAATCAGAAGCCCCGGTCTGGCCTAGGTCAGTCCGGGGCTTTTCTGTGGCTCAGGGTCCAGTGGCTCAGCGTATGGAGGAGCCGCCGGACTCAAACGGCACCCTGGAGCGCCTCTACATCCAGCAGATCATGGAGTTGATCCCGTTGCCACAGGCTGCGCCGCAGCTCAGCAACCGGATGGGTGGGCTGCAGCTCGCCTTCGCGGGGCTCAGGCAAGGCGCTGCGCAGGGAACGGCGGCGCAACTTGGCGGTCCAGCGATGGAAGCGGTGGAACGATCTTGAACGCGTCATGGTTAGCTCCTGGTGGAGACCCCATCGGTCTACCGCAGCTGACGAGCTAGCAACAGGGGGCGAACAACAGCTTCACAATCCTCTCCAAACAAACCCGTACTTACACCTATGGGCAGTAGACCGCAACCGAGGCGATGGTGGTGTCAGGTCTAGAGAGGAGCCAGAGATGGACGCCACTCCACCCCAGCAGCACAGCTGACACTGAGCATGGTTCAGTGATCCGATTCAGGCGATCCCGTTCCAGCATCAGGGCCGGCCAGATCGAAGGGTTCGAGCTTCATCGCGCAGCAATCCAGCCAGCATCCAGCTTGCGGAGAGCCTGCGAACGCTCCCATGGCTCTGTCGAGCCGTCGAACCACCCCAGATCCCTAGCCCGTCCAGTCCCGTCGAAGATCCACGTCCCAAGCACGACTCCAGATTCAGAGTCCAAGCCACAGTCCAACTCAAATCAAAGTCCAAATTCAATAACATCCAACACGCTCACATCAGGCAACACGCGCATATCAGGGATCGACGCCCGGATTCAAGACTGCTCACCTGACTCTTTATCCACTCATTACGCCACAACGGTTCAACAATTCAAGACTCCCTAAGCCAGCCCCTCGGGGCTGGCTTCTTAAATGGCGGCATGAGCGACACCTCCAACCCCAACCACGCACTCCAGCGCCTGCTGCGCACCCTGCGACCCCATCGCCGCCTGGTGTGGCTGGCCACCGCCTGCTCGGTGCTCAACAAGTTGTTTGACCTGGCCCCACCGGTGCTGATCGGCCTGGCGGTGGACGTGGTGGTGCAGCAGAACACCTCCTGGCTGGCGGCCCTGGGCTTCACCACCGTGCCGCTGCAACTGGGGGTGCTGGCGGGGCTCTCTTTCCTGATCTGGAGTGCGGAATCCCTCTTTGAATACCTCTATGCCCTGTTGTGGCGCAACCTGGCCCAAACCGTGCAGCACGAGTTGCGCCTGGAGGCTTACAGCCACCTGCAGCAGCTGGACATGGGCTTCTTTGAAGCCAGCAGCAGTGGCCGGCTGCTCACGATTCTCAACGACGACATCAACCAGCTGGAGCGATTCCTCGACCACGGGGCCAACGAAATCCTGCAGCTGATCACCACGGTGCTGGCGGTGGGGGGAGCCATGGCCTGGCTCTCGCCGTTGGTGGCTGGAGTGTCCTTCCTGCCCATCCCGGTGATTCTGTGGGGATCGCTCACCTTTCAACAACGGCTGCAGCCCCGCTACCGCGACGTGCGGGACCGCGCCGGCGATCTGGCCAGCCGCCTGGCCAACAACCTGGGGGGCATGCTCACGATCAAGAGCTACGCCGCGGAGACATGGGAAGTCGAACGGCTCCGCGAGCAGAGCCAGGCCTATCGGCGCAGCAACGGACGGGCCATCCGTCTCTCCGCAGCCTTCATCCCATTGATCCGCTTCGCGATCCTGTTCGCCTTCCTCGCCATCCTGGTGATCGGCGGCCTGCAGGCCTGGCAAGGCCGGATCGCCGTGGGCACCTACAGCTTCCTGGTGTTCATCACCCAGCGGTTGCTGTGGCCCCTCACCACCCTGGGACGAACCCTGGACGACTACCAGCGGGCCATGGCCTCCACCCAGCGGGTGCTGGATCTGCTGGACACGCCCATCACGATCCCCGGCGGCCACAGGCCGCTGCCCCTACCCACGGTGCGGGGATCCCTGGACTTCCGCAGCGTGGGATTCGCCTATGCCGGACGCTCCCCCCTGCTGAAGGACTTCAACCTCACCGTTCCCGCGGGCAGCACTATCGGCATCGTGGGAGCCACCGGCTCCGGCAAAAGCACCATCGTGAAGCTGCTGTTGCGGCTCTATGAGGTGCAGCAGGGTGAGATCTGCCTGGATGGCCTGCCGATCCGCGAGCTGGAACTGGGGGACCTGCGCCGCGCCATCGGCCTGGTGAGCCAGGAGGTGTTCCTGTTCCATGGAACCGTCGCCGAGAACATCGCCTACGGAAGCTTTGATGCCTCCCGGGCCGCCATCGAACAAGCCTCCCAACAGGCTGAGGCGGCACGGTTCATCGAGGCACTGCCCCAGGGCTACGACACCGTTGTGGGAGAGCGGGGCCAGCGCCTCTCCGGGGGCCAGCGCCAGCGCATTGCCCTGGCCCGCGCCATTCTCAAGAATCCGCCGGTGCTGATCCTCGATGAGGCCACCGCCGCGGTGGACAACGAAACCGAAGCCGCCATCCAGCGCTCCCTGGATCTGATCACCGCCGACCGCACCACCCTGGTGATCGCCCATCGCCTCTCCACCGTGCGCCATGCCGATCGGATCGTGGTGATGGAGGAGGGCCGCATCGTGGAGAGTGGCCGCCATGAGCAGCTGATCAACAGCCAAGGGGCCTACGCACGCCTCTGGCGCGTGCAGGCGGGCCTACGGGAAGGGGAAGCCCTCAGCCTCTGAGGGCCCGGGGGGGCAGGACCGGCCTGCCATGGCGAGACATCCCTACCGGGCAACACCCCGCTGCAGGCCCACAGGCTCCATAGCGTTCAGGGACTGATTCCCCCGCCTGATTGCACCCATGGATGCGATCAATCCCTGCCCCGACGCCATCAGCTTTCGCACCCTGGCGGCTCTCCACCAACACGCCCAGGTCGAGGCCGATGGAGCCAGCCAACAGCTGCAGGACTTGCTTGACCAGTACGGTCAGCTAAGCCAGCGGCTCGTTGCCGAGCTGAACGCGCAGGCCCCAGCCCTCAAAGAACAGCGCAGTGCCAGGCAACTGATGGCCCTGGGTGCACTGCAGGCCCACCTGCACATGGGCCTGCGGGCCCTCGCCGCCAGCGAGGAGTGAGGCGTCCCTGCGGCACAGGCGTGCGGCCAGCCGAAAAACTGACCGTCGCCTAGAGGGCGCAGTTCAGCAAGTCAAGAGGCATGAAATAAGTTTTGAGAATGAAGAGTCCCGCCCTGAAGCCCCCTGGGGGACATCGCCCCGACGCGCGGGGGCCTGTGCTGCTGGCCATCGCCGTGGGGTTAGGCGGAGGGTTGCTGCTGGCGGCACCGCTGACGGAGCTGCTCAAGGGCGACTTGCTGGGTCAAACCCGCCAGCTCGTGAACCCCTTCAGCGGCTGGACAGGCTTGGGCGATCGGGAAGTGGTGATCCTCGGCACCGACGTGGGTGGTGGCAACACCGATGTGATGTACACCCTGCGGGTGCAGGACGGCATGACCAAGCTCACCCAGGTGCCCCGCGACACCTACATCGACTCCAGCAGCTTTGGACCGCTCAAGGCCAATGCCCTCTATGCCATGGGGGGGCCAGAGGCCGTGAAAAGCGAGCTGTCCAGGCATCTGGGGCGTCCGGTGGACCACCACATCCTCGTGAACCTGTCGGTGATCCGGCGCCTGGGGGATGCCCTGGGCGGCCTGGAGGTGGACGTTCCCAAGGCCATGTATTACGTGGACAACACCCAGGGGCTCAGCATCGATCTCCAGCCGGGGCGGCAACGTCTTCAAGGCCGCGATCTGGAGGGGTTCCTGCGCTTCCGACACGATGAAATGGGTGACATCGGCCGCCTCGATCGCCAGAAGTTGGTGCTCAAGGCCCTGTTCGAGCAGATCACCCAGCCCGAAAATCTGGTGCGTCTGCCGGCCCTGCTGGCCGCCGCAGGCAAGGACCTCAAGACCGACCTGGGTCCCATGGAGATCGGCGGTCTGATCACCGCCATGGGGGGCACCCAGCTCAACGCCGAACGACTGGGGGGCCGGCCGTTCATGCGTGATGGCATTTCCTACTGGGAGGCGGAGTGGCCGGTGGCCGCTGGAGCCGCTGCTGCCAGCGGCGGCGGTGAGCGCTATAAGTTCCTGTTCTGATCCCGATAGGCCCCTGGCACCAGCACCAGGAACAGCCACCACCACACCAGCACCGCCAGGGCCACCGGCGCCGTGATCCACCACAGCCGCAACAGCCACCAGGAGCCAGCCACGGCCATACTGCCCGTGAGCAGGATCGACCAGGGCTGACACCACCAGGGTTTCTCGGCCCACAGACTCACGGGCGTTGGCGTTGGATTGGGCTCATCCATGGGGCGGGCCTCCGTTGTGATGGCCGTTGCGGTGACCGTTGCCGTGCTGGGACAGCACCACCAGAGCCAGCAGCAACGCCACCGCGGCCAGCAAGGGTGTTGAGGCAGCCACCGTGACCCCCAAGGCAGCCGTGAACCAGATCGAGGCGGCACTGGTGAGGCCATGCACCTGCGGGGTGCTGTGGCCGCGGCGGCCGGAGCGATCCACCAGGATTTCGCCAGCCCCGAGGAAGCCAATACCGGTGGCGACCCCCTGAATCACCCGACTGCGCGCCTCCGGATCAGGACCGGCCGCCAGCACCATCAAGCAAGCGCTGAGCCCCACGAGCACGTGCACGCGCACGCGATTCGGCTGGGGTTCACTGAAGTGCTGAGCACGGTTGTAGCCCACGGCCATGCCACACAACACGGCCAGGCCCATGCGCAGCAGGGCCTCCAGATCAACCGTGATCGCCGGCACCCAGCTCACGACGCGCGGACGCGGCGTGGCTGATCCCCATAAGCTCCTGACAGCTGATCGTTGCCGCGGCCCGTGCAGAACCTGTTGCTGCGCAACAGCCTGAAGTTGTTCGTGGCCGTGTTCATCACTGCGGCAATCGCCTCCTGGACTGAGCGCATTCAGTTTCTCTGGTATCCGCTGATGGCGGTGGTGATCGTTGTGGACGACAACGACGACCACACCATTCAGGCCGCCACCAGTCGCATCCTGGGCACGGTGATGGGGGGCCTGATCACCTTCCTGGTGCACACCATCCTGAGCGGCTGGATCGGCGTGCTGGTGTCGTTGCTGCTGATGATTCCGGTGCTGCAACTGCTGGGCTGGCAGAGCGCCCTGGGTACCGCCGGGCTCACCAGCGTGATGTTCCTGATGCTTCCCAGCCATGCGGCCCTGAACTGGGATTACGTGTTCAACCGCGGCCTCGACACCGTGGTGGGCTGCGTGGTGGCCCTCGGGGTTGGCCTGCTTTTCTGGCCGCGAAGCAGCACCAGCGAACTCAAAACCACCGATCGCCGCCTGCGCCAGATGTTGCAGATCCAGCTGGAGGCCTACGGCGACTGGCTCGAGCAACGCGGATCCCGGCCCCAGCCGCTCGATCCGGCGCCCCTCAGCAACGACCTACAGCGCATGGAGCAACTGGTGGCAAGGGAGCGCAGCGGCCCGCGCCATCAGGCCCTGCGCCAAGGCGGCTGGGAGCGGCGGCTACGGCTGTGGCAGCTGGCTCACTTTCACTGGATCGCCTGGGAACGGCTGATGGCCGGGCTGCCTGAGCAGCAGAGCCTGCAGGCCGATCTGCTGCGTCACACGGTGGAGGAGCTGCAACAGCAGCTGAGCGGACAACCCGGGCCTACCCCAGGACGCCAGCCGCAGCGCTGGCAGCAGCTGGCCCAACACCTGCAGCTGCCGCTGCTGCCGCTGCTGGCCTTGGCCGAGGAAGTCCGCCCCCTGCATGCCTGTCTTGGGGGGTTGAACCGGATGGCGCCGCCGTGATCAACCGCAACGCCCTGCGCACGGCCCTCACTGCCGGGCTCGGCAACGCCTTCGCCAGCCTGTCGGGGGTTGAGTTCAGCCAATACGTGGCCCTGGCGGTGTTGGCGGTGTCCACTGGCACCTACGGCGGAGCCCTGGCCCTCGGGCGCCAGCGCCTGCTGGGCACCGCGCTGGGGTCGGTGCTGCTGCTGATCGGCTACGAGGGCTTGCGGGGTGTGCCGATGCCCCTCGCGATCGCCATCACCCTCGGCGCCCTGCGCCTGCTGGGCGGGCTGCTGAAGCTGCAGGTGGGCTACAAGGTGGGCGGCATGATCATCGTGATGGGCTGGCTCGTCCACGAGGGCGGCCTGGCCATGTGGATCCCGATCCGCTTCTTCTGGACCTCCTTCGGGGTGCTGATCACGCTGCTGGGGCTGCGGCTGTTCTGGCCGGCCCGAGGGCTCGACCTCAGCCTGGCCCTGGTGGCCGACCTGCTCGGCCAACTGCAGAGCTGCTACAGCGACCTGGCCGCAACGGTGGATCCCGCCAGAGCGGGCCAGGGGGCCGAACCGGTGACCATCCACCGCTACCGGGCCCTGCGCAACCGACTCATCGCCATCCGGCAGCAACGACCAGTGCTCCAGCAGGAACTGGGCACGCTGCCGGAGCGCCATCCCGCCACGCTGCTGATGGCCAACTTTGAGGCCACCACCTCCCGCCTGATCACCATGGTGGGCGGCATGGTGCGGCAGGCACCCACCGTCCAGGATCCGCAGCTGGTGGTGCAGCTGCACCGGGCCGAAGCCGAACTGCTGCGGGCCATGGCCAGCCAGCTCGGCTTCTGGAGCCAGCAGATCCACGGACGCAAGAGCCTGCCTGAGCCTCCGCTCACGGGCCTGCAGCTTCCCGACAGCTGGGAGCAGCTCGGCGAGGAACTCAACAATCCCACCGCCAACAGGGCCTCCCTGCAGCGGCTGGAGCGCATCGCCAGCCGGCTGATGCTCTGCCGCCAGGCGGCCCAGGCCATCCGCGATGGCGAAACAAACTGGGCGGCAATCCTGGGAAGGTCCTGAACCAAGCAATGGCCCTCCTCAGCCAACTGCTGCAACAGCGCCACGCCTACTACCGCGCCCTGCTCGCGGTGGAAGTGGTCGGGCTGGTGGGCCTGCGCGGCCTGCAGAACGCCCCACGACTGGTGAGCGTGATGTATCTGGTGATCTCCGGCGTCGCTGTGCTGCTGGATTCACCTTTGCTGCCGCAAAACAGGCTCAAACCTTCGGAGGATGAGTCGATTCCACTGCGGCTTCAGCACCGGCTGCGCAAGGCTGTGTGGCGCCGCCAGGTGGTGGTGATCGCCTGGATGCTGGCGCTGGTGATCGAGGTGATCTGGCAGGCCACGCTCGTGTTCAACCCAGCGCTGGCCGTTCAGCTCAGCGTTCCGCATCTGGTGATCTGGCTGGTGCTGATGCTCCAGCTGCTGTGGGGGATGATCACGGCCCTGGCCGAAGAACCGCTCTTCAACGGCGACCTGATCATGGGCGCGGCGGCCGGCTATCTGCTGGTGGGATTCACCGGTGGCATCGTGCTCAATTCCCTGCTGGTGCTCGATCCGGCGGCCTTCAACCTGGCGGCCCATGGCCAGGCGCTGCCCGATGGCATCGGCCATGCGCCGGCCATGCTGGGCGCCGCCTTCGCCAGCCTCACCACCATGGGCAGCCCGGTACTGAAAACCGGGAGCCTCACCAGCCTCACCGCCAGCGTGGGCATCACGATCGTGGGCCAGCTGTATGTCGCCATCTTGATCGCCGGGGTGTTGGGCAAGCCAAGGGCGCTGGGTCAGCCGGACCGGCCCGTTGCCGCCCCTGAAGCTGAACACCTCCAGGGCAGAAGAGCCGTTAAGCGAAGCAGATTGAGGCTCCCGAGGCGCTGACCTGCATCACCGTGGCCCTGCGCAATCGTGCCCTCGCCCTGTTGTGGCTGGGGATCAGCCCAGCCCAGGTGGTACACCCTGCTCTGGCCGCTGCACCGGCACTCCCTCCAACAGCCCAGCGCAATCTCTCCACCAGCACGGAGCTCCTGGAGCGCAGCTGGCGGCGTCTGGATGATGAGCTGCGCGCACTCGACCAACTGCTCCCGAGCGAGCCCGAGCCACCGGTGGGCAACATGCTGGCCACGCCGCAGCTGCCCGCCAATCTGATCCGGGCCAACCAGCCAGCCAGCGGCCCGATTCAACCCGCCGCCACGGTGGCCAGCCCCCCGCTGGATCTGCCCACCCCCCAGCAACTCCAGGCCGGCAGCGTGGCCAGCCTGAGCCTCGAACAGGCCCTGGCCATCGCCTTTGCCAACAGCGCCACCCTGCAGGCCCAGCGCGAACAGGTAGCCGCGGCCCTGGCCAGCTTCCAGGCCTCCATGGGCAGTTATTGGCCCACCATCAGCGCCTTTGCCAGTGGCAGCTACGACGGCAGCCGCAGCACCACCACGGCCAAACAGCCCAACAACACCCTGGGATTTGGTCCACTGTTTGACCCTCAAGGGCTGCTCACGTCCGGGCCAAACGGCACACCCGTTCCCACCGCGGGGCCTTTTTACGTCCCCAATGGCGGTTCCGCGGCGGTCAGCTCTGGCGAGTGGGGCCTAGAGGGCGGCCTGCAGCTCAACTACGCCCTGCTGGATTTCGCCCGCACACCCACGGTGCGCGCGGCCCGCGCCAGCCTGGAACAACAGCGCAACACCTACGCCAACCAGCTGCGCTCCCTGCAACTGCAGGTGAGTGAGGCCTACTACCAGCTCCAGCAGGACGAGCAGCTGGTGCGCGTCTACGACGCCAACGTGCGCAACGATCTGGTGATCCTGCAGGACAGCCTCGATCTCAAGCAGGCCGGCCTGGTGCCCAGGCTCGATGTGCTGCGGCGCCGGGCCATCCAGGCCTCCGATGAAGAAACCCTGATCCAGGCGCTGGCCGATCGGGCGGTGGCACGCCGGCAGCTGGCGGTGCTGCTCAACCTGCCCGCCACCGTGACCCCGACCCCCAGCGACCCGATCGTGGTGCAGCCCCGCTGGCCGCTCGATCTCGAGGCGAGCCTGCTGGCGGCCTATCGGGGCAATCCCGAACTGGAAGCGATCCTCGCCACCCGAACGGCCCTGGGCCAGCAAAAGCAGGCCACCGCTGCAGGGCTGCTGCCGAAACTCTCGCTGTTTGCCAGCGGCGGTGGCAGCAGCTCCCAGACGAGCGTGGGCATCGAGGTTGGCGGAGGGGGTTGCTGCGGCTCCACCGCCCTGCCCCTGAGCACCAGTAGCGGTTGGGACTGGTCGGCGGGACTCACCCTCACCTGGCTGCTGTTTGATGCGGGGACCACGGCAGGTCAGGCGCGGGCCCTGGCCAAGCGGGAGGCGGCCGCAGCGCAGCAGTATGCCGCCAGTCGCAATGACATCCGCCTGCGGTTGGAGCAGGCCTTCTTTAACCACGAAGCCAGTCTCGCCAAGCTCAGCTCCGCCCGGCGCGGGGTGGCCGCCGCCCTTGAGGCCTTCCGGGACGTGCGGCTGCGCTATCTCACGGGCCTCGACAGTGAACTCAATCTCTCCAATACCCAGGACCGGCTGATCAACGCCCTGGTGCAGCGGATCAACGCCACGGTGAACGTGAACATCACCTACGCCAAGCTGTTGAAGGAACTGCTGCCGGTGCCGCGCGATCCCAATCTGCCGATCCAACCGCAACTGCAGCTGAGCAGCAGGGCCACGGACCAACCCTGATCGGGGCCCACACCATGGCTGTCGCCCTGCCCTCCCTGAACCCCCTCTGGCGCAACAGCCTGCGGATCTGGCTGGCCACCACCCTGGTGATCGGGATCATGCTCTGGGCCGGACGCAGCCAGGTGCTGGGGCTGGCACTGGTGATGGCGGTGTTGTTCGTGAACGAGAACGACCTCACCCCCGCCCGCAGCATCGGCCAGATGGTGGGCGGCGCCTTGATCGGCATCCTCTCCGCGATGGTGTTGCATGAGATTTCCACCAGCTGGGTGGTACTCGGCATTGCGTTGCTGGTCACCGGTGTGCTGGTGCGCAACCTGGGGCTGCTCAAGGGCCTGAGCACGGGTTACCTGAGCTGTTGGGCCCTGGAACTGATGCACCACGGCAAGCAGTTCAACTGGGCGCTGATCTTCAACATGGCGCTCGCGGTGGTGGTGGGGATCCTGATGGCGCAGATCGCCACCTGGGCGCTGTGGCCCCGGCGGCCTCTGCAACAGCTACCCGCCCTGGAAGCCAGGATCGCCAGTCAGCTCAGCCAGCAGATCAGCGCGATGCAGCAGTGGTTGGGCAGCGGCGGTGCCCCCCCTGCGGCCCTGCGCTCGCAGGATCTGTTGCCCAGCATTCAGCTGTTGCAACAGCTACGCGACCAAAACCAGGGCCTCTCCATGCCCGCCCACACCAAACACGCGTTGTCGCGCTGGGCCCAGGCCGGCAGCCTCTGGCGGCTGGTGTTGCGCCAGTGGCTGCTGTTGGAGCCGCTGCTGCGGCAGCTGGCCACACCGCTGCCGGCAGAGAATCCCCAGCCGCTGCTCCGCAGCTCACTCGCCGATCTGGTGGGGAGCCTGCAAGCCCAGCCCACCATGGATCCCGTGCTGGGCCCCTCGAGCCCAGCGCAGCGTTGGCTGGAGGAAGCCGGGCGTCTGGGCGCCCCCCAGCCCCTGCTGCTGGCCATCGGCCAGCAGTGCCAGGACCTGCAACAGCTACTCCACAGCCGAGCCCTGCTGCAGGCCTCGCTGCTGCAGCGGTTGGAAGCGAGCCAATGACCAGCCCAGCCCTGCGGGACGGCCTGCGCCTTGCCGCCACCGTGACAGTGGTGAACGGCTTCGCCAGCCTCACCGGCCTGCCCTTTGCGCTCTACGCCTCCCTGGCGGTGCTGAGCGTGACCGTGGGCAACTACGGCAATACCCTCGAACTCGGCCGTCAGCGCCTGGTTGGCACCGCGGTGGGAGCCATGGTGGTGTTCTTCGGCTACCGGGCCTGGGGGGATCTGCCCCTGGTGGTGGCGCTGCCATTGGCCCTGCTGTTGGCCCGGTTGATCGCTGGCTCGCTGCGGCTCACGGTGGGCTACACCGTGTGCTGCTTCGTGGTGGTGATGGGCTGGCTGACCCACGACCAGCAGCTCGACACCTGGATCCCGCTGCGGTTGTTCTGGACCGCCTTCGGCATCCTGATAGCCCTGCTCAGCCTGCGCCTGTTCTGGCCCTCACGGGCTCGGATCCAGCAGCGGGAGGGGCTGCTGCAGCTGCTGGTGGATCTGGGTCACACCCTGGAGGGGGTTGCTGGCCAGCACCCCGAAGCCAACCAGTCCCACGCCCAACGGCGCCGCAACCTGGGCCAACAGCTGCGCCGCCTGCGCATCACCCTGCTGAACCTGCGCGACCAACGCCAGGGCGCCATGCTGGAGCTGGGCAGCCTGGCCTCCCAGCATCCTCTGGCCCGGATGTGGGACCTGCTCGATCAGGCCTGTGAAGCGCTGATCCTCGATCTCGATGAGCTGCGGCGCCTGCCGGAACCCGACTGGCAGACCTGGGGGCTGGGGCACAACGCCGCTGCAGCAGCAACCTTTGTGGAAGCCGTGGCCCAGAGACTGCTGCTCTGGCAGGAGCAACTGCGCAGTTCCTTGCAGCTGCAGTCACCACCGAGCTCCCCCCGGCCTGCCCTACCGCTGGAGGTCTTGCAGACGCCGGAATCGCTGGCGGCCTATCAACGGCTCACCCCAGAACAGCTGCAACGGGTGGCCTCGCGTCTGGTGGTGCTCAACCGCATCGATCACACCCTGGCGAGCACCGAACAGCAATGGCGAGAGCTGGTGGCCTGAACCCTCAGGGATTGGGCCGCGAAGACCACCAGCGCTCAATCCGATAGAGCAGCACCACCACCAGCACCACGAGCCAGAACCACAGCTCCGGCGGGTTGGCATTGAACAGAATCAGCAGCAGCACCACCTCGCTGACCAGCCAGGGAAATTCTTGGCGCAGCAGGGGGTTGCGGATCCGGGGAAGGGACGGTGACTTCACAGGGGAGCTCATGGAACGGTGTTGGGCTGGCGCAAGGAGGGCTGGTTCCAGCGCAGATCGATCCAAGGAGTGCGGAAGCCGCCGGTGAGGGAGCGCAGGCCCGGAATCACGTAGCTGATCGGCGAGCGCCACTCCACGTAGGCGTGGGTCGACACCGTGAGCCCATCGCGGATCGGAAACACACCGCTGCCCCCCGAGAGAGTCCAGCGATAGCCATCCACGCTGGAGGGATCCCGCTCCAGTTCGATTTCACTGCGCATCACCGGCCCGTTCTTGGTGAGCGCCTGGGCCAGCTGCGCATTACCGGTGGTGGTGGAGATGTCGTCTTCGGTGGCGGGCAGGGTGAGCACCTGCGTCACTTTGCCCACGATGCCGCCAAAGCGGCCGCGCTGGTTCCACTGCGGCACCACCTCCACTGGCAGCCCCAGGGGCAACCGGCGGGCATCGGCGGGCGCGAAGTAGGACACCACCCGCAGCGGGCGGTCCTTGGTGCTGGGTTGCTCAGGCCGACCGATCGTGCCCAGCCGCTGGCCGGTGCCCACGGTCTGACCGGCGATCACCTGCAGATCCAACACCGTTCCGTCCCGGTCGGCATGCACCTTGCCGTCGTAGCCGATCTTGGCCTCTGTCACCTGGATCTGACGCTTGAGGTCGTCGATCTGATAGCGACGCTGCAGAGCCTGGGTTTCGATGGTGAGCTTCACCTGCTGGTAGTTGGTCACCACATTCCTCTCGTTGATTTTCACGTCATCGAGATTCACGCTGGTGCTGGTGAGCCCCTGCTCCGCGGACACCACCTCAGAAGACAGCGGGGCCACCACCTCGCGCTGGGCCAGCCAATCCAGGTTGCGCAGTTTGCTGGAGTACGTCGATTGCAATTCGCCGTAGCGACGGCGATCGTCGGCGAACTTGGCCAGAGAGGTGTCCAGAGCGCGCTTCTCGGTAAGCAGGCGCAAGGCATCGCGCTCATCGAGCCGGGCGTTGTGCCGCTCCAGTTGGCGCAGGTTGCCGCGCTGCTGGTCGAGCTGACGCTCCAGAACGGGCAGATACAGCTGCATCAGCACCTGGCCGCGCGTCACCGGCTGCCCCTCCTTCACGAACACCTCCCGCACCTGAGATCGGAAGAGCACACGTCTGAAC
>CALJTZ010000537.1 GCA_937975655.1 uncultured Synechococcus sp.
TTTCAAACAAAGCCGCCACCGGGATCCGCGTGCCACGGAACACCCAGGCACCACTGACGCGCTGGGGATCCCGCTCCACCGCGGTGCAGCCAGCCCAGCCGAGTTCGGTTTGCGTGCTCATGGCCCCATCGTGGCCGATCTCCTTCAGGCTAAGCAGCTCGAATCCATTGAGCTGCGTCCGCTTGAGCGTTCAAGCAGCCGCTTGGTGCCGTTCTGCTGAGCGCACCTCGCGGTGCTGATCTGCCGAGCGCACCTCTCGGTGCGACACCAGAAACGTCTCGATCCAGTCGTGATGCCTGCGCTGGCAGATCCGATCAGCGATCGAGGGGGCATCAGCCGGTACCTGGAACCGCTTGCGAAACGCCTTGGTGAACCCCTCCAAAGCCGGGCGGGGCAATCCCCGCACGGTGGCCAGGATCTGCTGAATGGTGGCGGGATCGAGGGGCTCCAGCCCCTGCTCAGCATCAGGCTCTGCGCTGGCGTTGCCCCGCTGGGGTGCTGGGGCATGACGAGGCGCTGCTGGCGGCGTTGAACTGGTGACTTCCCGCTGCTGCTTGTCGTAGAGCGCCAGCCCGAAGGGATTGCCGAAGGTCATCAGGGCGCGCTTCATGGCGTCGGTCTCTGCCTCCTTGATGGCGGACTCATGGGCCTGACCCAAGTCGGCATCAATCCCATGGCCGGCGCCGCTGCCCTCCCGGATCACGACCCCAACGCGGATGCGGACGCGGGCGGTGTAGGTGACGCCCCAGCCGGCGCGGTTGCTGCTGCCGAGGGTGCGCTCGCGCTCGGCGACGCACTGCACAGCGATTGTTTCCCGCTGCCAGCCATCAAAGCCAAAGATGCGGTTGGCCTCGGCAATGGCCTGCCAACCCTCCAGGTAGGCCAGGGACCGCCCGGCCTGGCTGCGGGTCTGAACCTTGGCCCGATCGAGCGGCGCTGAGAGGGCAGCGATCTGCTCGGGGGAGAAGACGGTGGTGGGCATGGAACTGCTCCAGGTGAAAAGGACTGGTGATTGGGATTGAGGGATGTGGGCCCGCAGCTGCAGAGGACCCACGTGAAAGGGGGCTTGGCCCCCTTAGTGGATGCGCCAGGAGCGGCGGGAGAGGAGCTGGGCACCGGCGATCTGCCGGCCGGCCTTGAGGGCCTCTTTGATGGCGGCCTTGTCCGGCTGGGTGGTGGTTTTGACGGCGAGCCATTCGGGATCGAGGGCCTCTTCGTCGTCGATCACCACCGCCTGGGACTTGCGGCTGGTGAGCTCGTGATTAGGGAAGGAGAAGCGGGTGGCCGCCGGCTGCAGCTGGGTGAGAACAAACACCAGCGACTCCTCCAGCGCATCAGCCCGGCCGGCATCGGAGCGAGCCAGATCGCTGAGGCGCTTGGCCTGCTGCTGGCGGTAGGCGGCCTGGCCGCGCAGGTGCTCG
>CALJTZ010000538.1 GCA_937975655.1 uncultured Synechococcus sp.
AGTGGATAACCGCTGAAAGCATCTAAGTGGGAAGCCCACCTCAAGATGAGTATTCCCATGGCATAAGCCAGTAAGGTCACGGGAAGAACACCCGTTGATAGGCTCTATGTGGAAGCGCAGTAATGCGTGAAGCAGAGGAGTACTAATAGACCGAGGGCTTGACCAAATCAAAGCTCTTGAAGCATCAACAGCTTGTCTGTTGGTGAGCGCTTATTCGATCCAGAGACGACGAGAGTCGTTAACCTATGCAGTTCTCAGGGTTCAACCTGGGAGCAAATCTATCCTGGTGTCCATGGCGCAGTGGAACCACTCCGATCCATCTCGAACTCGGTTGTGAAACGCTGCAGCGGCGACGATATTTGGGGGGTAGCCCCCTGAGAAAATAGCTCGATGCCAGGTAAAACATTTGCTCCGCTGACCACGTGTCAGCCCTCCACGACCAGCACCGGCTTGAGGCCTGCTGGAGGTGGAGATGAGAAAGCCACCCCTCGGGGTGGCTTTTTTGTTGCTTACACAGCTTTTACCCCGTCAGCCCCTGTGGGATTTGAAGATGTGGTCCGTGGGGTTGGCCTGGCTGGTGAGGCCTGCGTCCAGACCGCCGAGTCCTGGTTGCAGGTCTTCAGGACCGGTAACCCGTGTTCCTTCCTGATTCACCAAGTCAAAACGTGCATTCTGACCATCTCTTGCGCCAAAGATGATGGCATCTTGATCTAGGAAGGGCACGCCATGGACGGCACCTGGATGGTTGGCCCAGGGAAAGTCTTGGTTGGCTCCGATATGCAAGCGATCGAGTTGCTCTTGTACAAAGCTATTGATCTCGCGTCCAAGTTCACCGCTTTGGATGGCCTCGAGTTTCTCAAAGGCGTTCTTTCCGTCCAGGAAGTCGAATAGGCTTTGGCCAATGGGTTGCGTAGATGTCGCCATCGTGTTGTTCTGATCAGTGGGCCGCTTAGGACGGAGTTGATCACCGCATCCCTTCGCTCAAACAGCATCTGATCAGCGGCACTTCTGCCGCAAGGCCTTTGTAACGGCGTTTACCGGTCAGTTTGGGGATTGGCGTTACCGACACGGTGGGGACGCCCTCTGCACGTCGATGCCGAAGCCGATGGTGATGGACGTGCGGTTGCATTTGGCTCAACAGCAGCAGGCTGCCGGTGCCTGGTTGGCTGCTGCAGCCACCTACGCCCAGTTGGCTGCAGATCACCCCTTCGACCACCGGCTTCTGGCCAACCAGGCCAATGCCCTCTGGCTGGCGGATCTGCCGGACGCCGCCCGTGAGCGCTATGTCCGTGCGCTGAAGATCAGCCCGGACTGCCCCGTGAGCAAGCGGGGGTTGGCCAGTTGCCTGCGCGATCTCAACCAATTCGAGACGGCCTTGGCCGTGCATCAAGAGCTGGAGGCCGTGCTTCAGCCGGGATCGCCGGATCGCCTCGCCAATCTCTGGGCCCACAGCCAGGTACTCGTTGGCTTGGAGCGTTTCACAGAAGCCTTTCAGCGCATGGCTTTGCGGCGGGCCTGGGCGGAGGGGCTGCTCCATCCCCCAGGCAACCCCCTGGCTCCCCAGCTCACCTTGGTGAGTGAACAGGGTTTTGGCGACACGCTGCAGTTCGTGCGCTTTCTGGAACCGCTGCTGGCCCAGCGCTTGCTGGCAGGACTGCGCGGCGGCCTGCAGTTGCTGGTGGAGCCGTGCATGGTGGACCTGCTGCGTGAGGGATTGGCCTGGCTGGAGGACCCACCCGAGGTTCATCCCAAGCCGCTGCAACTTCCCGCTGATGCCCTGTCGCTGCTCGATTTGCCCCATGCCCTCGGGCCGCAGCCGGTGGCTCCCAGGCGTGCTGACGCCGCCTATCTGGTGTCTCCCCTCTGGGCACAAGAGCGAGGCAGGCCGCCGCTAGCTGCTTCCTCCGCAGGATGTATGGGTCCGGGGCCCTGGCGGTTGGGCCTGGTGACCGCGGCCGGGCGGCCCCTGGACGATCCCTTCTGTGTGCGGGAGTCCCACAAGCGCACCCTGCCGGAGCAGATCATCTGGAGGCTGGTCCGGGAGCTGCGGCAACGCGGGGCCGTGCTCTATGACCTCCAATTCGGTGAGGAGTCCCTGCGCCATCGGGGCCTGGGGCTCGATCTGCTCGATCCCGGACTGTCGTTGGATGGGTTTGGGGCCACGGCCCGGGTGGTGGCCCAGTTGGATCTGGTGGTTACGGTGGATACCGCCATGGCCCATCTGGTGGGGGCCATGGGGCGCCCCTGCTGGGTGTTGCTGCCCTGGAGTGCTGATCCCCGCTGGCTTCGCGAGGGGAGCTGCAGCCCTTGGTATCCCAACAGTCGCCTCTTCCGGCAGCCCCGGTCCGGCGATTGGCATGGTGCCGTGGATCAGCTGCTGGAGTGCTTCAGCTCCACCTGCGTTGTTCCCGCTAAGGCTCCTTAGGGTCGCGATGAGCCGTGCGGTTGGCGCGTTGTGATGGGGAGCCTGCTCCACTGGTTGGGTTGGGGCCGGCAAGAGCCTGGGGCGGGATCCCTGGCCCTGCGCTTTGCGGAGCCGCAGCAGCCCCAGGACGGTTTGCCGGAGGAGATGCCTGCGGCGGTGCTGGAGCTCACCCCTTGGTCGATCGCGCGCCTCAAGGTGATCGCTACAGACGTGATCGATCGCCCCTGCCAGGCCGCCCTCCAGGCGGCACGCTCAGCGCGGGGCTGCTTGTCGCGATTCTGGCTGGCTGCGCCGGTGGATGCCCTGGAAACCCTGTTTGCGGGGCCAGTCGGCGACGTGTACCGCCAGCTGTTGGCCGGGGTGTTGCCTGCGTTGCCGCTGGATGCGGCTGAATCCGCCTGGAAGCATCAGCTCACCGACTACCTGCAGGCTGGTTTTGAGCAGCCAGGCAGTGTGAATGCCCTGTTGGCTCTGCTGCCCTATCTGGATCGTGAGGCCATGCAGGTGACCAACCCCCTGCAGCACCTGCCCACCTGGTTGGTACCGCTCTATGCGGAGCGCTGCGATCCTGGCCTCAGCGCCCAGCCGAATGGCGTCAAAGCGCTCCCGCCAGT
This sequence comes from uncultured Synechococcus sp., assembly GCA_937975655.1. Lineage (GTDB taxonomy): Bacteria > Cyanobacteriota > Cyanobacteriia > PCC-6307 > Cyanobiaceae > Vulcanococcus. Next base: position 3,040 of record CALJTZ010000538.1, read on the forward strand.
GCCGTCGGTGCCGGCCCTTGGACCATCTCTGCCTGAGCTGGCGCCGATCACCGGTGCTGCGGCCATGGCGCTGATTGGCGATGCCAGTTTCTTGGGCCGCGTGAGTGGGCTGATCAACCTCTATGGCCTCGAACCCAGTGATCCGGAGATCTGCCGCGATCTCGCCCTGGGCCGCCGGCAGGTGGCCCAGGTGTGGCTGGATGTGGAGAGCGACCAGTTGGAAACCCTGTATCGCACCCCCTTTGGACAGCTCACCGACAACCTGATTGCCTCCCCCTTTGCCCGGGAACCCCTCAATCAGGACGAGCGGGCCCTGCGCCAGCAGTTGGCCGAGGTGGCTGCGGATCTGCACCATCCACGGGCCCTCAATGCCCTGATGGCTGCCCTGCTCTATTACCCGATCGATCAGGTCACCTTGCCGTCAGATCCGGCCCTGCTACCCACCTGGTTGGCTGAGAGCCTGGCCCGCTTGGGGGCACGGCGGTGACTCGCCGCTACCGGTGGAACTCGCACCAGAGCAGCCAGTAGATCAAGGCGCTCAACAGGGGCGCCAGCAGCAACGGCATCGCCGCCAACAGGGCCAGCACGGCACCGGCCTTCAGGGCCAGCACCAACACCAGGCTCAGATAGAGCAACAGCAGCAGGGCGATTGCGGTGCGGGGCCGCCGCAGCTGGCCGCACAGCCTCTGAACATGCCGGCGCTGCCTCCGGCGGGGCTGCTCGTGGGCAGGCAACAGCGAGATCCAGTCCCAGGGGGCCATGGCGTTCAGCGCAGCCGCTCGAGGCTGCGCAGCTTGTCCTCAAAGAAGGACGTGAGCACGCTGATGAAGGGCCGTTGGCGAAGCTGGATGTCGGCCGTGAGGGTCATGCCGGCCTTCAGGGGCACCTGGCGTTGCCCGGCCTGCAGGGACTGGCGCTGGAGTTGCAGCACCACCGGATAGAAGAGCCCGGTGGCTTCGGCGCCCAGGGTGCTGCGCATCTCCTCAGGCGTCAGGGCATCGGAGCCGATGCCCCTGACTACCCCCGGCAGACGGCCGTAGTCGTTGGAGGGGAAGGTGTCGATCGAGATGTTCGCCTTCATGCCCGGGCGGATGAAGCCAATCACCTTGCTGGGCACCAGCACCCTGGCCTCCAGGGTGCCCCCCGGCACGATGGCGAGCACGGGGGCCGCCGCGGCAACAACGCTGCTGGGCGTCACCCGCACATCAAAGACAACGCCCGCCACGGGCGTGCGCAGTTGGCCGTAGTGCAGCTGCTGGCGCGCCGCCCGGATCTGACCATCCAGATCGCTGATTTGGCGCAGGTTGGCTTCCACCCGGCCGCGCAGGTCCGCCCCTGGGGTGGACTCCACCTCCCGCAGATTCGCTTCCAGCTTGGCGATGCTCCGCTGTTCCTCGAGCACCTGGGAGTGCAATTGGTTGGCGGTGTTGCGGGTCTGCAATTCCTGCACGCCACTCACGGCCCCCGCCCGGGCCAGGTAGCTGTAGCGATTGGCGATGTCGTTGGCGGTGGCCCAGGCCTGGCGTAAGCCCGCCAGCCGCTGCTGGCTCTGGCGTAACTGCTGGAGGGCTGCCTCCTGGCGGCTGCGCAGCTGCTCGGTCTGGTTGTTGCGTTGTAGCCGCTGGTTGGTGGTGAGTCCCTCGGCGTGGCGGTCACCCAGGGCATCGGCATAGATGCGGTTTTCGCTGAGTAAGCGAGAGCGCACGGCCTGGGCCGTGGCGAGTTGGTTGCGGGCCTGGTCCAGGTCAAAGCGCAGCAGCAGCTGGCCGGCCTTCACCGCTTCGCCGTCCTTCACGAGCACCTCCGCCACCACCCCGGCCACGGGTGCCTCGACCCGCTTCACCCGGTGTCCTGGCTGGAGCTTGCCCTGGACCGCCACCGATTCCCCCAAGGGGGCCAGAAGGCTCCACAGCAACAACAGCCCCGTGCCCCCCACCAGGGTCCACACGATCACGGTGGTGGGTCGTGTGCTCGGGTTGAGCAGCACCGTCTGTTTGAACGTCCAGGCTTCAGCTGTCTCCCCTGTGAGGCCGTCCTGGGGTGCTGGATGTCCGGCAAAGGGGTGGCCGGCTTGCGGTGTCGGCGAACTTCTGCCCACCAGATCCACTGCTGGGCCAGCCTCTGGCGGCGATGGTGTGCGCCTGCCCCGGGGCCAGAGGCGCTGCCGCCAGGACGGCTGCTGTCGGGGATCTGGGGTCATCTCAGGCCACCTGTTCTTGCTGCTGGCTCTGGAACAGGGCGAAGTACCAGCCCTGCTGGGCCATCAGCTCGGCATGGGTGCCGGACTCCATCACCGCCCCCCGATCCATCAACACAATCAGGTCCGCCGGCTGCACCGTCGTGAGCCGGTGGGTGATGAAGAACACCGTGCGCCCGCGGAACGCCTCCAGCAGGTTCAGGCACACTTGGCGCTCGGTGCGGGCATCCAGGGCGCTGGTGGCCTCATCGAGGATCAGCAGCCGCGGGTTCTGCAGCACAGCTCTGGCCAGGGCCAGGCGCTGGCGTTGGCCGCCCGAGAGGCCAGCCCCCCGCTCGCCCACATCGGAGTTGTAGCCCTTGGGCAGGTTCATGATGAACTCGTGCGCGCAGGCAATCCGCGTGGCCGCCATCAGCTCGGCGGCGCTGGCATCAGGCTTCACCAGCAGCAGGTTGTCGCGGATGGTGCCGTCAAACAGCACGGTGTCCTGGGGCACCACGCCGATCTGGCGGCGTAGGGAATAGAGCTCCACTTTGTTGATATCCAGCCCATCCACCAGCACCCGGCCGGACGTGGGTCTGTAGAAGCGCGGGAGCAGTTTCAGCAGGGTGCTCTTGCCACTCCCCGACCCCCCCACGAGCCCCACGAAAGAACCGGTGGGCACCTCCAGATTCACCCCGTTGAGTACGGGATCCTGGTCTTCGCTGTAGCGGAACACCACATCCACAACGTGAACCCGCCCAATCAGGGGCGGCATTGGAATGTTGAGCGATTCCGCCTGGCTTTGTTCGGTGGGGCGATCCACCACATCGGCCACCATGCGAAGGGAGGCGCTTGATTGCTCGAACTGCTGCCAGGTCTGCACCATTTTCACCAGGGGGCCCGTGATATAGCCGCTGAGGATGCGAAAGGCGATGAAGCCTCCCAGGCTGAGCTGATTGCGCATCACCAGGAAGATGCCCACCCCCACCACCACCAGGCTGTTGAGGTCGTGGATGAAGCCCGCCACGTTGGCGAGTGACTCGCGGGTGACCTTGAGTTTGAAGTCTTCACCGATGAAGCGGGAGTAGCGGTTCTGGAACTCCCAGCGGGTTTTCAGCTCGGCATTCTGCGATTTGATGGTTTGAATGCCGGTGATCGATTCGTTCAGGTAGGCATAGGTTTTTACCGCCTCGCCCATGCTCTTGTTGATCTGAGAGCGCATGATGGGATTGCTCACGATCGCCAGCACCAGCATCAGCGGAAGCGTGGCCAGAGAGGCCAGGGTGAGCGGAATGCTGAGGGTGAGTAGAATGGCTAAATAGAGGAAGCTGAACAGGAAATCAACCGCGGTGGTGATGCTCTCGCCCACCAGGAATTCCCGCAGGCGGTCTAATTGGTGGAAATAGTGGATCACCTGCCCGACAGGACGACTGTCGAAAAACACCTGGGGCAGTCGCACCAGGTGGTCCAGGATGGTGGATTTGGTGGATTGGTCGATGCGGTTGGCCGTGTCGGTGAAGATGTAGCTGCGCAGGGTTTTCAGCACCCCTCGCAACACCGCCGCCAACAGCAGCACCAGGGAGATGCTGATCAGGGCATTGAGATTGTCCTGATGCACCACCTGGTCGATCAGCTGTTGCAGGCCCAGAGGTGTCACCAGGGTCAGCAGGTTGATCACGACCGAGAGCGCCAGCACCTCCAACAGGGAGCGGCGGTGTTCCTGCAGGAAGGGGGCGTACCAGCTCCAGCTGAAGCGCTGTTCCTTAGCGTCCTGTTTGCGCTGCAGCAACAGCAGGGGCACCAGGCCCGTTGTGGTGTGCCCCAGTTGGGCCGGCGCCACCCGCAGGGGCCCCAGTTCTGGCTCCAAGAGCCGCAGGCGGCCATCGGGGTCCACCCCCTCCAGCAGAGCAAAATGGCCCTCCTGCTCCAGCAGCACTGGCAAGGGCACCCGGCTGAGGCGATCCCGGGGGAGTTCCGCGAGCACCACCTGCAGGCCCATGGCATCCAGCAGCTGGCCCAGATTCACCAGGGTGAGCCGCGGTTGGCGTTGCAGCAGGGCCGCCACCCGATCACCGAGGGCATCGCGGTTCACGACTCGGCTAGCTTCTGGGCATACTCGTGCTCGAAGGGCAACAAGACCCGCATAATCGGCCCTAACTGCCCAGGCATCATCAGCCCAGAGCAGTCGAACGCC